>NZ_JBVCWP010000079.1:0-14814 GCF_057460485.1 Boseongicola sp. | reverse complement strand
GCTGTCGCGGCTAATACTGCGGCCATTGCCAGTCAGGCCCTAAAGTTGATCAAGGTGAGATATGAGTTCTTACCCCATGTCACCGACGTTGACGAGGCGATGCGTCCGGGCGCGCCGATTGTTCAGGAAGGGCGCGCTTTGGAAAACGTCGCTGCCGGATTTTCGGAAAATGTGACCAGCCAGTGCGAGTTCGGGCATGGCGATCTGGAGGTAGGCTTTGCCAAGGCTGATAAGGTCATTGAGCGAAGCTTTACCACGGCCGCGACACATCAAGGATATATCGAACCACATGCCTGCCTCGCGTCGATGTCGCCGGACGGGAAGGGCGATTTGTGGTGCTGCACGCAGGGCCAGTTCCAAGTCCGCACCCTGTGCGCCGAAATCATGGGAATGGATGCCAGCCAGTTGCGGGTGACGGCCTCGGAAATTGGCGGCGGATTTGGCGGCAAGACAACCGTATTCATCGAACCAGTTGCCCTTGCCCTGTCCCGCAAATCAGGGCGCCCGGTGAAGATCGTGATGACCCGCGACGAAGTGTTCAAGGCAACAGGTCCAACGGTGTCTTCCTCGATGGATGTCAAGATCGGCATGACCAATGATGGTCGCATCACGGCCGCTCAGGCCCAACTGCGCTATCAGGGCGGGGCATTCCCGTGCGGTACGGTCGAGATGGGGGCGCAAAGCGCATTTGCCTGCTACAATCTGGATGCGGTTCATACTGTGGGTTGGAATGTGCTGACCAATCGCCCGAAAGAGGCGGCCTACCGCGCGCCCGGTGCGCCGATGGCGATCTATGCTGTCGAAAGCGTTGTGGACGAGCTGTGCCAGGAACTTGGCCTTGATCCGCTGGACGTCCGGCTGAAGAATGCCTCCACCAAAGGCACAAAGTCATCCTACGGTCCGACCTTTGATGACATCGGTCTGCGTGCGACGTTGGAGGCGGCAAAGGCGCATCCGCACTGCTCCGCGCCCCTTGGCCCAAATCAGGGACGGGGCCTGTCCTGCGGGTTCTGGTTCAATTTTGGCGGCAACACCTGCGTGTCATTGAACATCAATACTGACGGCACCGTGGGGATTACCGAAGGCAATCCGGATATCGGAGGCTCTCGGGCGGCGATCAGCCAGATGGCGGCGGAAGAGCTTGGCATTCCCTACGACAAGGTCAGGACGATCATCGCCGACACCAATTCGCTGGGCTACAATGACGTAACCGATGGGAGCCGCGTGACCTTTTCAGTCGGTCTTGCTACGATTGAGGCGGCGCGGAATGCGATCAAGGTGATGTGCGGACGGGTTGCCAAAATTTGGGGCATAGATGAAGACGCCGTGATTTGGGAAGATGGATGCGCCAAACCATCCGGCGCGAACGCGGGCGATTTTACCCCTATGTCGATCGAGGAGATCGCGGCAATTTCCTCAAATACCGGTGGACCGATTGCTGGCCATTTTGAGGTCAACGCGGACGGGGCTGGTGTAAGTTTCGGTGTGCATCTTGCCGATGTCGAGGTCGATCCGGAAACCGGTGCGACCAAGATCCTGCGCTACACGGTATTTCAGGATGCCGGAAAGGCCGTGCATCCCGACTATGTCGAGGGCCAGATGCAAGGCGGTGCCGTTCAGGGGATCGGCTGGGCGCTGAACGAGGAATATATCTACGGAAAAGATGGATTACTGCAGAACGCGGGCTTTCTTGATTACCGTGTTCCCGTCGCCTCGGATCTGCCCAACATCGAAACCGTCATCCTGGAAATCCCGAACCCAGGCCATCCCTATGGCGTGCGCGGGGTCGGAGAGACGCCCATCGTGCCGCCTTTGGCCACATTGTCAAACGCAGTCGCACGCGCCATCGGGATCCGCTTGTTCGAACTGCCGATGTCCCCGCCAAAGCTGCTCAAGGCAATCCGGCAAAAGGGATAGGCATGGTCAAGGTGACGATCTGGGGCTCCTTGCGGTCTGCGACAGATGGACAGGTTGAAGTCGAAGTTGATGCGCGCAATTTCAAGGAATTGCTGGATCGTCTGGCGACCGAATACCCGGGCCTGAAACCGCAAATCGAGCGCGGTGTGTCGCTGGCTTTGGATGGCAAAATCTACCGCGAGGCATGGTTTACTGAAATCGGGCCAAAGAGCGAAGTCGTCCTGATGCCCTATATGACAGGCGGGTGACAGTCGGCGATTTTTCTGTGAGGCACATTTGTTTCGGACAAATCGCAGCACGTCTGGTCGTTTGAAGACCTCAGAAAGGTCTTGTCAGAAGAAACCGGCTTGAGCCGGGAAGGGCGGTTGCTTAGTCTCGGTGGATGAGAAAGCCCAGCCCATTTCGATACTTTCGATCCAGTCATGAGAGCTTTCGCCTAAAGCGTTTCGGTTTTAACCTGAGGTATATCCGGCATCCTTGAAGTCGTTCCAGCACTCTTGAGGGTCATATAGGTCGCTGACTTTTCCAACGGCTTCGAAGACGTCGGTGAAGGTTCTTGCACCAATGCGTCGCAAGTGGGCTTTCAGTTTGGAGAAGGCCTGCTCGATTGGGTTCAGGTCGGGCGAGTATGGCGGTAGGAAGAGGGACCAGCATCCATGCGCGCGCAGGGCCTCTGACGTTTCCTTGTTTTGTGGGTGGCCAGGTTGTCCAGTATGACCACGGTACCGGGTTCGATCTCCGGCACCAGCACTTCGCGCACGTAGGCGGCAAATGCCGGACCATCCATTGCGCCCTTTATGACCCACGGCGCGATCAAGGCGTCCTGGGTCAATCCGGCGATCAGCGTTTGTGTCGCCCAACTGCCAACGGGCGCACCCATATTCAGTCGCTGGCCGCAAACGATCGGTCTCGTAGGCGGGTTAGGTTGGTCTTCACAGCCGTTTCGTCCGCTGCCTGATAGGCGATTGCACAGCAATCTGCCGAGAAGGAATAAACACAACACGTTCAGGCTGACGCCCAATAGCTGGCAGCCGATGGACAAACTAGTCGGCACGCTGACGCCTTACATTGGCGCGGCGGCGCTCGGACGCAACCAACGACTTTTTTTGTACGTGAACCCGAGCCGGGACAGCAGATCCGCGATAGATGAGTGGTGGATCTGTACACCCTCTGCATCAGCCAGTGCATCGCGAAGTTCAAAGAGCGTAATGTCTGGGTCCTGCATGATCAGCTCTTCGAAGAATGCCCGGTGGGGTGCTAACTTGCCGCTCCCCGGCGGGCGTCCCTGAGATGCAGGCAAGGCATTCCCTCTCATCCTGACCGATGTGCCCAACGCGCCCCCGTCGCTGGCGAAAGCTTCAAACGCAACGCCGCCGCGCGCCCGCTTAACCCTTCCTCAATGTATCGCTGAAACCGTGCCCGAAGCGCATCCGGCAAAGGTGCTGGCATGATCCGTCCTACCAAACAGGATGAATCACAAACTGACCTACATGGGAATCCCCCGATTCAGGTTTTCCCGAAACGCTATAGCCGGCATATTCTATGTCAAATTTCTTTTTCGCTCCGGCATGTCAAAGATCTGCTGCGCGAGTATGGTAACGATATCAGACATGAGCCCGTTCGCTTCTGGTGGAGAAGATTTGGTGGCATTGTTCGACTAAATTCGATTGCTATACTTTTTCGAGGACGCCGCATGGTTTCTATTGGTTAGATTAATGAAGGCCATCCAAGCATAGAGATCTTTCCTATAAGTTCAAAAATTGAAGTGGGATCGGTCGCCTAACAAGTCTAATCTGACAATACCCACGATCGGACCGGAATGATTATCGCAGGTATTCTCCTTGCCGGAGGGCAGTCAGAACGTTTCGGGCGAACCGACAAACTTCTCGCGCCTTTCCTAGGCAAGCCGCTTGTCACCCATGCTGCTGGCGCCTTAACGGCGTGCAAATTCGATTTATTAATCGCTGTTACAGCAAGTCAACAGGTCGCTGAAAGGCTTTCTGGATTTCAGATTACCGCTCCGCCGACGCAGTCGCACACGCAGTCTGATAGTCTGCGGGCAGGCCTTCGCCTCGCCGAACGCCTGGGCGCTGACCGGGCGGTTGTCGTTCTTGGTGATATGCCCAATGTCACAACAGTTTTAATTCAAGAGGTAACGGCGCGATGCCGCGCGGGAACTCCATCTGCTGCTTTTGACGGGAGACGCTCTATGCCGCCCGCGTGTTTCCCCCGGGAAAGCTTCTCAGCCATCCAAGGCCTCGCTGGCGACCAAGGTGCGCGCACTTTCTTTCGTGGTCTTTCGGTCGATGCACTTGTCCAAGCTCCGGACGGCGAGCTTATTGATGTGGACACACCAGATGATATTGCCAAGGCAGCGAAAGCCCGTGGGGGCTAGGTTGCGAAGGCATTGCGGAGATGTAGTGCCTGAAGCTTGGACATGTTCCTGCAACAGGTTTTCCACCGGTTTCCCGGTTTCTTGAGTGCGTTTTGCATCTGTCGAGCGACGTTATCAGTCGTGTCGAACCTAACGGCATTCCTAGACACAACTCTGAAATCCTTTTACGATGCGGTATCACCTGTTTACTTAACAGAAATTTGCCTTTGAGCGATGGCAATCAGGCAAGATAACCCATGAATTCTCTTCTCCCAGCAGCCTCCGGGCTTGATCCAATTGAGGCTATTGCGACAAACCGGGACGACGCTGTACTTGCCGTCATCACTGGCGTGGAGGGGCCGTCCTACCGGGCGGTTGGCGCAGCAATGGCCATTTGGGCGGATGGTTCACGTTTGGGTGCTTTGTCATCGGGCTGCATTGAGGCAGACCTTGCCTTGCATGCTGCTCAAGTTCTGGCAACAGGCAAGCCTAAAACCCTACGGTATGGGCGCGGCTCGCCTTTTATCGATATTCAGCTGCCATGTGGTGGGGGGCTTGATATCCTTTTGCTACCGCGGCCGGATCGCCGGGTCTTTCTTGAATTGACAAAGCGGCGTGCTGCCAGACAGTTGTGTGCGATCGGGATAGACATCTACTCTGGTGCCCTCACGTTGTTAGATGATGGAACAACCGGTTTGATCGGCTCGAAGTTCGTTGTGCAATTCGCTCCCAAAGTGCGGTTTCTGGTCTTTGGTAAAGGGCCAGAAGCTTGCACGTTTTCAGCTCTTGTCCAATCCATCGGATATCCAAATCTTCTTCTCTCACCTGATAAAGAGACATTAGAAATTGGGGCGGCTTCAGGCTGCGATGTCCAGCATTTGCGCCAACCTGAATTCCCGGCAGATTTGATTACGGATCAATGGACGGCCATCGTTCTTTTCTTTCATGATCACGAACGGGAACCGCCGATCCTGTTTGGGGCACTTGGCGGACCAGCCTTTTATGTCGGAGCACAAGGAAGCGAGCGCGCCCGTGATGTACGGTTGCTTGAGCTTGAAGCGATGGGGGTGGCACGGGATGATCTCGCACGCCTGCACGGTCCGGTCGGTTTGATACGCTCTGCGCGCGATCCTGCCACATTGTCCGTATCGGTCCTTGCGGAAGTTTTGGACATTGCGACATCAGTACCATTTACGGGTGCCGACAGGTCGGGGTGGGATTGAAACCGTCAATGTGATTTTTTCCAAGCGCCTCCTTCAGCAGCTCGTTCTGCATGCGCATCTCAGCATACATCTTCTTCAGGCGGCGGTTCTGATCCGCCATGTCCTTCATCGCTGCAATCAAAGAGGCGTCTATTACGCGGCAGGCGATTGCGCAGCAATCTGCCGAGAGGGTATGCCGCTAAATTTGGCGCGCCACTTGTAGAAACTTGCACTGCTCATCCCATGCTCCGGGCAAAGCTCTGAGACCGGTACACCGCCCTCAGCCTGTTTCAAAATGCTCATGATCTGTGCGTCGCTATATCGTGCTGTCTTCATCAAAAATATCCTCAGATATCCTGCCGAGAAAATTCGACTTTTGACCACTAATTTTAGGGGGATTACCGATCGAATGCGGTCGGGGACACACTGGCAGTGGCATCTGGATGAGGTATTCGTGAAGATCAACGGCGAGAAGCACTATCTTTGGCGGGCCGTGGATCATGGAGGTGAGGTGCTGAAGAGCTTTGTCACAAAGCGTCGTGATCGCAAGGCAGCATTAAAATTTCTTAGAAAACCAATGAAACGTCATGGTCGCCCACATAAATTCGTCACCGAAAAGTTACGTTCCTACGGCGCAGCGATGAAGGTCGCCAATGTCGACAAACAGGACACCGGCCGCTGGCTCAACAATCGAGCCGAGAATTCACATCTGCCGTTTCGACGACGAGAGAGTGCGATGCTCCGTTTCAGACGAATGCGAGGTTTGCAGAAATTCGCCGCCGTCCATGCCTCGATTCACAACCTGTTCAATTCGGAAAGAAGCCTTCACTCACGATCAAATTTCAAACTCAACCGCGCCGCCGCTCTTGCTGAATGTCGCGGCATTTGCGCGGCATAAGGGGCAGCTTCACTGGCCTGGTAGAGACTTGTTCGTATTCTCCGCAGCTTTTTCAGTGTATCAAAGGTCGGGTTGACAGCCACAGATCAGCTCCTCGCGTTCGTATGTGCGTCCCCGGGTGCCGGGGACGCTGTCATTTTTACGCCAAGCTTACTCGAAGTTGTACGGCGCGCCGGCCTGATTGATGACGCTGTTGTACTCTTTGAAGACATTGACGATCTTCTGGTGCACCTCGCCTTCCTGAGCCACTTCTTCCCAGAACACCTTGGCAGCGTTCTCAACCTCGGCCCACTCACCGGCAGGTACAGAGCGCAATTGCAGCTTGTCACCGTTGGCGCGTAGAGCCGCTTCGCCGCCCCAATACCACTGGTTGCGGTATGTGTGGCCAGCCTCAGTCGCAGCCATTACGACCGACTTCAGGTTATCGGGAAGGTCGGCCCAACGTTCTTCGTTGACAAACCACGAGCCGATCCAAGCACCCGAGATGTTGTTGGTGAGGAAGTAGTCGGTCACATCGGCCCACCCCACGGTGTAGTCTTCAGTGATGCCCGACCACGCCATACCGTCGAGTTCGCCTGTCTGTACTGCAACTTCAGCGTCCTCGTATGGAATATTCAACGGCACCACGCCGAACTGGGCAAGGAAGCGACCAGCCGTTGGGAAAGTGTAAAGCTTCAGGCCGTCGAGATCGGCAACGCTGGTGATCTCCTTCTTGGTGTTGAAGTTGCATGGGTCCTGTCCAGCAGCCGACAGCCATTTTACGCCGACCTTGGCGTACTCCTCAGTCCAGATATCCTTTAAACCGTACTGGTTGAACAGCACAGGCACGTCGAGGATATGCTTGGTGGCAAAGGGAAAATACCCTCCGAACTGACGCAGCGGAGTAGGGGAAGCCATTGAGTCGTCGTCCGAATGCACGCCATCAATCGTCCCACGCTGAAGTGCTTGGAACAGCTCTCCGGTGGGAACGATCTGATCTGCGTAGAAAAGCTCAACCTCAAGCTCACCGTTTGCGTTGGCGTTGATATAGTCGATGACCGGTTTAGTCACATGCTCACCTAGGGCGCTACCTGCATAGGTCTGGAAACGCCATTTGATAGCAGACTGCGCTTTAACGATCGAAGGGCTGGCCAGGGTGGCGGCAGCGCCGACACCGGCAGTTGTCAGAAACTTACGTCTTGTCGTCATGGGTCTTTCCTCTCTGTTGGAGCTCTTCTCAATTTGCGTCCCGTGACCGGGATCTCGTTTTCATTAATTTCCATAAATATAACCCGGCAACCAAAGCGCGATTTCAGGGAAGGCCATGATTGTGGCCAGCGCAACGATCATCACCAGCACGAAGGGTAGAATGGATGAATAGATGTCTCTCAGCGTGATCTCGGGCGGTGCCATCGCACGCATCAGAAATAGGTTATATCCAAAGGGTGGTGTCATGTAGGCGATCTGTGTGGTGATCGTGTATAGCACACCATACCAGATAAGGTCGAACCCGAGTTCGCCGACCAGTGGAACGTAAAGCGGTGCAACGATCACCAGCATTGCAGTGTCGTCGAGGAATGTGCCCATCAAAATAAAGCTGAGCTGCATCAGTATTAGGATCATCCAAGGCGATAGGCCCAGCCCTTCAGTGAAAAGACTTTCGATGGCTTTGACCGCACCAAGTCCATCAAAGACCGCGCCAAACGCCAAAGCGGCGAGAATGATCCACATAAACATGCAAGAGATGCCCAGCGTTTGACGCACCGAATTCTCAAACACCTGGCGCGTCATGCGGCCTTTCAAAACCGCCGCCAGAAACGCAGCGATTGCGCCGATGGCCGAGCTTTCGACAAGGGATGTCCACCCGTTCACGAATGGCACCATCATCGCAAAAAAGATAAACAAGGGCAGGAGACCTGCGCCCAAAAGCCTGATCTTTTCGCCCATGGGCATTGCGCGTTCTGCTGGCGGAAGGACTGGACCAAGCGCCGGATTCAATTTGCAGCGGACCAAAATGTAGATCACGAACATAGCCGCCATCATCAGGCCCGGCAGCACGCCCGCCAGCCACAACTGCCCCACGGGTTGCCGAGCGATCATCGCGTACAGCACTAGCACCACAGACGGCGGAACAAGTATCCCCAGCGACGAACCGGCCTGTATGACTCCCGTCACCATTCGTTTGTCGTAGCCACGTTTTAAAAGCTCAGGCAGCGCGATGGTTGCCCCTATGGCCATGCCGGCGACTGACAACCCATTCATCGCCGAAATCAGGACCATTAGTCCGATGGTGCCGACAGCAAGGCCGCCCGACAGCCCACCCATCCAAACATGGAACATCTTGTATAGATCGTCGGCGATTTTGGATTCCGAAAGGACGTAGCCCATGAAAATGAACATCGGTAACGTCAACAAAGGATACCATTTCATCAACTTGATCGCGGCGGAAAAGCCCAGATCGTAACCGCCTCGGTCGCCCCAAAGAAAGAACGCCGCAACGACAGCAACAAACCCGATCGCCCCAAAGACACGTTGTCCCGTCAGAAGCATCAGCATCATAGACGAGAACATAAGGATGGCGATGGCCTCGTAGGACATCAGACCTTTGCCCCCATGTCATGGCCCTTAATGCGCAAGATATCCTTGAAAAGCTCGGAAATTGCCTGCAGCAGCATCAGGAAGATTCCGACCAGCATGATCGCCTTTATCGGCCATAGGTAAGGCCTCCAAACTGAAGGGCTGCGCTCGCCCCCATAGCTGATCGAGTACTGGAAGCTTTCCCAACCACCCCAAAGCAAGAAAATCAGATAGACGATCAGAAAAAACACCGACATTGCATCGATCTGCGCCTTGCGGTGATCATTCCACTCTCCGTAGAGAAGATCCATTCTCACGTTTGAGCCCATTTGGATCGAATAGGGGCCGCCCAGCATATAGTAAGCTACCATAGCGAATTGGGCCACTTCTAGCGTCCAAAGCGAGGGCACGAAAAAAGTCTTGCTGATCGAAGACCAAAGCAGGATCGCCATCATCAAGAAGATGCCGTACATCACCACCCGCCCGATGCGATAGTTCATCGTGTCAACGGCTTTTATATAGCTTTGCACCAGACTCAACATCTTTTGGCCACGGTCGTCGCCAGCGCGCATTCAAGCCACTTTGATATCATCTTAGCCATTGAGGCCTGTGCCACCTCGGTTGCGATCAGGTCATTGCGCACTTCAAGCATGACATTCAAATGCCCGCTCGGCAGAGCATGTTCTTTAAGCGTGTGGGTCACGCCATCTGTGGGTCCATAAGGTTCATTCCGACGAACTGTGCGGGGTGTATTGGCACTCGAGGTGGAAAGAAGAGCATCCGCCAGGCGCGAGTCGCTATCGTGCAGTATCCCAATCTCGACGTCTCGAACGTTCCCATGAAAAATAGGTGTGAAACTGTGCACAGTGACAAGAATTGGGTCGGCTATACCGGCCATAGTCTCTGCTACCGTAGAGTAAAACGGTTCATAATATTTTTTCACCCGTTCAGCCTTCTGCGCAGCGCTTAGGCTTATGTTGCCCGGCACATCCACAATTTCACTTCGCGCAGGCATTGCATCAGGCGCGTGAGGAGGGCGATTGCAATCGTAAACCAAGCGAGAGGTTTTAGCGGCGATCAAAATTGCGTCGAGACGCTCTGCCATTCCCTCAGCCAGTGCCATCGCGCCAGGGTCCCATGCCACGTGGCTATACAGCATCTCATCGGCTAGGCCCAAATTTTCAAACTCACCCGGAATATAAGCGCTTGCGTGTTCGCAAACGACAACGACTGAAGACAACGCTTGTGCATTGCGTACGTCGACAATGGTTTCATTCAACGGGCGATCTAGGTGATTCATTACAGCTCCCACTTTCAAAAAGTCTTGCCAAGGCAGCTTTCTGTCAACACAATTATGAAAAATTTATCACAGAGTGCTGCGCCCTGTTAATTTTTTGCCGAAATACGAGGCATCTCCAATGGTTGATGCAAACCTGACAATATCGGATCGCATTCAGGAAAAGCTGGATGGCTTGACGCGTGCGGAACGTCAGCTTGCCTTGTCCATTCTGGAGAATTATCCAGCATCTGGGCTTGGTCCATTGGCCACATTGGCGAAAGGTGCCAATGTTTCAGTCCCTACCGTAGCGCGAATGGTACAGAAGCTTGGATACAAGGGGTATCCTGATTTTCAGGCTGATTTACGTGACGAGTTGGGGGCGATTGCGAAGGGTCCAATCGCGAAACACGAGACGTGGGCAGGCGCCGCCCCCTCTGAACACATCCTGAACCGCTTCACCGAAGCGGTGATCGATAATATCCGCAACACGATGGCGCATATTGACCCAGTTGCTTTCGACCAAGCCTGCGCTCTCGTTGCTGATCAAAGGCGCCATCTTTACATTGTCGGTGGACGGATCACGCATACGCTTGCGGAATACCTCTTCATGCATATGCAGGTCATCCGCCCAAACCTGACCCATGTGCAGTCCACTTCAAATACTTGGCCGCACTATCTTTTGAACGCAGGTGATGGTGACGTTTTTGTTATTTTCGATGTCAGACGATATGAGAATAACACTCTGAAACTTGCGGAAATGGCACGCGCGCGCGGCGCTAAGGTTGTGCTATTCACCGACCACTGGCGTTCTCCCGTACACCGGATTGCAGATGTTTGTTTGACCAGCCAGATCATCGTCCCGTCCGCCTGGGACTCGGCCACGACGACCATGCTTTTGATTGAAAGCATGATCTCTGCGATTCAAACTTTGAATTGGGACAGTACAAAAAACCGCATGCAAGAACTTGAAGACATTTTCGATAAAACAAAGCTGTTTAGAAAGTTCACCTAGCACCCATTGCGAAGACAACTACACAAATATCTTTTTAGTTTGAACATCGGATTAGTATAAACCTGCGGTCCTTGCTCTTAGCTGAACGAGCGCAAGAACGGTATCGATCGTCGGTGTGGGTGTGTTAGTCAGACGTCCGAGTTCTTGAACCGATGAAACGAGGGCGTCGATTTCCATCGGTCTACCCAGTTCTAGGTCCTGCCACATTGATGTTCGGTGGGCGCCAACGGCTGCGCCGCCTTCGATACGGCGGTCAACGTCGATAGGGAACTTAGCGCCGAGCTTCTCTGCAATTTCCTGCGCCTCGACCATCATGCCGCGAGCAACGGCACGTGTGCCGGGATCAGTGCACAAGACGTCCAATGTTGCATGGGTCAGAGCAGAAATTGGGTTAAAGGACAGGTTTCCCCATAATTTTAACCATATCTCATCGCGAATACGAGGCCGCACCGGTGCCTTCAGACCTGCACTTGTCAACGCTTGCGATAGTGACCGCGCGCGCTCGGATTTGGATCCGTCCGGCTCTCCCAGCGAGAACCGATTGCCTTCGATGTGCTTCACAACACCGGGCTCGACAACCTCGGCGGCAGGATAAACGACGCAGCCAATAACTCGGTCCGGCCCGAAGCCATTCCATTGGGCATTGTCGGGATCGACCGATGAAAGCCGTGTGCCCTCATATCTTCCGCCGAGCTTGTGGAAATACCACCATGGCACCCCATTTACGCCGCTCACAAGCGTTGTGTTTTCTCCGATAAGCGGTTGCATCCTGTCGACAACCGCAGGCACCGAGTGCGCTTTGAGAGTGACGATGACGTAATCCTGAGGCCCGAGATCTCCAGCATTGTCCGAGGCGTTGACCGAGACCGTTGACCGTTCTTGCCCGTCTTCGATCAGCGTCAATCCATTGGACTGCATTGCCTCCAGATGAGGGCCGCGCGCCACGAGACTTACGTCGATGCCAGCCTGTGCCAACTTGACGCCTAAATAGCCGCCGATGGCGCCAGCCCCAAAGATGCAGATCTTCATAGACTTATGCCCCCGCGAGTCCGAGCTTTTCGGCCATGCCGATGCGTTGGATTTTTCCTGTCGCTCCTTTAGGGATTTCCTCAAGGATCAATACTGATTTCGGCACTTTGAACTTTACCAGATGCTTAGATGCAAAGGCGCGGATGTCCCTCTCGCTTAGCGTCGATCCTTCTGTCAGCACGGCGGCTGCCGCGATCTCTTCGCCAAGCTTGTCGTGTGGCACCGCAAAACAGACTATCTGCGCGATCTCGGGATGCCTCAAAAGTACTGCGTCGACTTCGAGGGGGCTGATCTTCTCGCCGCCACGGTTGATAATTTCCTTGAGCCGTCCTGTCAGTCGAAGATAGCGGTCGCCGTCAAAAGCGCCCTGATCTCCGGTCCGGAACCACCGCTTTCCGTCCGCCTCAAAGAAGCTGTCCTCATTAGCCGTTTGGTTGTTTTCATAGCCGAGAGTGACGTTTGGACCGCTGATAACAATTTCTCCGGTACTGCTTGGGTCGAGAATCCGGTTTTCAGCTTCGTGGGCGATTCTAACCTCCGGACCTGCTTCCATACCGACAGAACCGGGTTTTTGTGCACGAGGCGGCAAGGGGTTGCAGCACATCTGATGTGTGGCTTCGGTCATGCCGTAGGCTTCGATTACCGGCGCTTTGAAAGTTGCCGCAAGGCTTTCCATCACGGGAGCGGGAAGCGACGCCGAGGATGACCGGACGAACCGCAGGTTTGCACTCTCGATGATCTGCTGATTACGGCCTGCGCGAGCAAGAATGGCCTGATGCATCGTTGGCACTGCCGAATACCACGTCGGTCTCACTTCTTCGAGTTGCGCAAAGAAGCCCAGGGCATTGAAGCCGGATGCGCAACTGATCTGGGCGCCGGCTGCAAGCGAGGCAGACACGGCCGCAATCAGTCCGTGAATATGGAACAGTGGCATGACGTTCAGGCAGCGGTCGTTTGATGTCAGTGCCAGAGAGGTCCGGATGTTTTGGGCCGATGCGTGGACGTTGGCCTGGGTTAGCGGCACGATTTTCGGCCGTGATGTCGTTCCAGACGTGTGCAAGATCAATGCAACGTCATCTTCGGTAGGCGCAGAAACATCGGCAGCACCAAGTATGATGTCAGACGCTATTTTGAATGCACCTGAGGGACCACTTTCATCGAATGATAGGCGCAACACGGAGACCCCACAGTCCGCAGCGGCAGGCAGTGCCGGTCCATCGTAATCTGCACCTACAAGAATTGCCTTTGCCTTCAGGTCTTTGAGATAGAAAGCGTATTCTTCCTGATTGTAGCCTGGATTTAGGGGAGCCGTGGTTGCCACTTGCGCGATAGTGATAAAGGCCGTCGCCATCTCAGGCCCGTTCGGAAGAACGATCGCCACGCGATCGCCCCGTCCGATACCGATGGTATGCAACGCTACCGCCACTTCAGCGCTGAGGTCGCGCAGTTCACTGTAGCTTAACCAAACGCGCCCGGGTGCGCCTATTGCTGGCATTTCAGGATCATGAGAAGCGATCAGCGAAGAGATCGTCCTGGTCATTGATTGCTCCTCAACGCTGTATGCCCGACTGCGTCATAGGCGCAGTCGGATGTTCGGACTGTACTGGGAGACCAAGGCTTAAGCGACGTCGACCGTCAGACTTCCAAGCCCATCAATCGTCATCACCATAACATCGCCCTTTTCGACCGGACCAACACCCGAGGGAGTGCCCGATTGTATGACATCGCCAGGGGCAAGCTCGAAATATTCACTTAGATACGAAATCATCTCCGGAACCTTCCAGATCATCTGGTTCAGATCACCTTCTTGCCGTACTTCACCGTTCACCGTCAGCGAGAGGTGCCCCTTGTCAGGATGTCCGACCTCGGAGGCAGGATGGATCGGTCCACAGGGCGCGGAACGCTCGAATGCCTTGCCGATCTCCCATGGGCGCCCCATTTTCTTCATTTCGCTTTGAAGATCGCGTCTCGTCATATCAAGCGACAGACCATAACCGTAAACATGGTCGAGAGCTTTATCGACTGAGATATTGGCGCCCCCGGACTTAAGCGCCACATACATCTCTGCTTCGTGGTGTACATCTGAGCTGTGTGGCGGGTAGGGGAACGTCCCCGAGGAATCCAGGTTGTTCGGGTTTTTCTGGAAAAAGAACGGTGGCTCTCGGTCCGGATCGTGACCCATTTCTATCGCATGGGCGGCATAGTTGCGCCCGATGCAATAGACCCTGCGAACAGGAAAAAGCGCATCCGATCCGGCAATGGGTAGGGCCACAACTTCCGGCGTAGCGATAACAAATTCAGCCATTCTTTCCTCCGAAATTTTCCTGATTGGAAGTCTTTCTAACCGAGACCAATTAACAAATCAATCGGAACCAATTTAGAAAAATCGATTTTTTTGTTGAAAGATAGCGAAAATTGGGCGAATATGGCGAGAATGGAGAGAATTGGTTGACCAATATCCGGAGAATAAAATGTACATGAAGCCCGATGTGGCGGATGCGGCGGATGCGGTCGGCGCGCTTCGCGCGTTTATCGAGGGCGGCGATT
>NZ_JBVCWP010000078.1:0-14838 GCF_057460485.1 Boseongicola sp. | reverse complement strand
CAAGCCGGTGTTCCCTTGAAAGATGAAGACTACCTTATTCTCTCCACAATCCATTCGGCAAAGGGGCAGGAATGGAAGTCTGTCTTTGTCCTGAATGCCGTTGACGGATGCATCCCCTCAGATTTGGGTACGGGGACAAGCGAGGAAATCGAAGAGGAGCGACGGCTTCTCTACGTGGCAATGACGCGAGCCAAAGACAGCCTGACACTGGGTGTCCCGCTACGTTTCTATGTCACTCAACAAACTCGCAATGGAGATCGCCACCTTTATGCCACACGAACACGGTTCATTCCAAAGGAAATCCTCAACAACTTCGATCCGGAATATTGGTCCCCCGCGCCACTCCACCCTTCGGCCGCCGTGCCAGCACCGGCGCCGATAGATGTGTCAGCGCGCATGCGGGGAATGTGGGGCTAGGCAAAGCCGAAAGGGAGAAAGGCCCTTAGCGGACATTGGTGCAGCCCGCAGCGAATGGCGGGGTTGCAGCTTATTTTGTTGAAAAACTCCAAGCTGGGGCAGAGCATGGATAAATCGGAGAGCAACGTTCTTCCCATAACGCAATGGGCCGAAAATAGCGAACATTTCGGCGGCGACTGAGAACAGCATTCTGGATTCGAGGTGTCGTCGGGCGGGCATTCGAGTTTTTCAACAGAATAAGCCCAAAGTGCCGAATGCTGCGCATGGTTCGAAGGAGCAGGATGCCTGCTGAGCCGACATTGCGGGTTAGGACCTTGCCGTTGCCCTACAGACCTCATGTCAGAAATACCGCTCAGTTCTAGGAGTATATCTCCCCGCCCATCTGGGTTGTAGATTTGGTTCTAAGCGAGGCGGCTCTTCAACAGATCACCCGATTTAAGAAGGATCGGGTGGCCTACCATCGAAAATGCTGTGTTTATCTGCTTCAGAGCCCGGAGCGTTTCCTGATGGATGTTGCTCGTCTCGATACTTTCTGCGAGCCCCTCGCGCAGGCGGCCGATGTGGCTGCGTTGCAGTTTCTGTTCTACTTTGCGCACCTTCTCCTTTGCCGCCACAAGCGCGCGAGCCTCGGCCGGGTTCTGGTTCATCATCACATTCAAGGCGAGTTGCACGTTGCTGTGAACACGGTCCGTAAAATCGCGAATTTCATCGCGGCCCTGTGGCGAGAATTGAAGCTTCTGCATATCCAGACGCTTGGCGAGGTCCAGCATGATCCGTGCAATGGCATCTGATGCGGAATCGAGGCTGGATGAAATCGACGCAAGCTCCAGTGACCGACGGCTCAGACCCTCGTCCATGCCCTTCTGCCCAAGGCGTGCAAGATAGAGTTTGATATCCAAGTGTGTATTTTTGACCGCCTTATCCTGATCCGCGATCATGCTGGCGGTGGCACTGTCCCATTGGTCATAGAGGGGTTCGACCGCGATCAGCATCTGTTCAATCTTTTGGCCCATCCCAAGCAGTTCTCGCGCGGCGCAGTCAATCGCGCGCTGCGGTCGGTCCAGAAGGGCGGGATCAAGCGCGCTGGCGACTTTCAGAGCGCCGTTCGAGGTGGGTTTTTCGGCCATGAGATAGGACAGAGCGGCCGTTATTGGCCGCACAAACGGGAGCGCCGCAAGCGCCAGAAGCAAGTTGAAGGCAAGGTGTAGATTGATAGATTGTCGGGCGGGCGTCGCGCCAAGTTGTTTCAACAAATCCGGCATCGTCGCAATCAAGAGGACTGCTAGCACGGCACCGCCACCACGCAGGATCAAATTACCCATGACCATCCGCCGTACAGCAAGTGGTGCGGTATAAGTCAGCAGGAATGCGATCAATCCCCCGCCCAGGTTAGCCCCCAGGATCATTGTGGCGGCTGCAGGGGGTGGCAATATGGACTGTCCCGCCAGCGTTACAAACAGCAAAACCGCCGCAACACTTGAGTGAACCCCCCAAGCGAACACAGCGCCGATGACAAAGGCCGTCAGCAAATCGCGGCCGAGATAGGCCATGACGGCTTGCGTGCCAGGATTGGATATCATCGGTTCGGTCGCGCCGCGGATCATGTCCAGCGACACGAAGATCAGCGCTAGCCCGATCATGATCCGGCCAACCTGCCGCGTATTGCTGCCTTCGCCGCGCAGAAAAACCGTGACCCCGATAACAAGCAACAACGGGATCAGGATTGGTTGCCGCACCATCAAGAGCTGTGTCACAACCGCTGATCCCACATCGGCGCCCAGCATGATCGCCAGGCCGGTCGCCGTCGCAAGGCCGCCCTTAGTCACAAAGTTGGACACCAGAACGGCAACTGCGGTGGAGCTTTGCAATAGCACAGCTGCCCCCATTCCAGTTCCCGCCGCAAGCAGGCGGTTCTTGGCGGAATGACGCAGCCAGATGCGCATAGGCGCTGCATATCCCCGCTCGACCCCGGTGCGCACCAAGCGCACAGCCCAAATCAAGAGGGCTGCGGCCCCCGCGATATGGACAAGGATTTGAATGGCGTGCGGATCGTTCACCGGGCGTACTTTCTTTCAGATTGCGGTATCAGAAGGGAAATGGACCTGATCCGGCCACTGGCCCGATACGGATCGTTTGAAACCCTACATCCCACCGATGCAGCAGGCAGCCGTCTTCTTGGGTCATGTATCCAACGGGCGCGTCTGGGCGGCGATCATAGGCGAACGTACTGCAGGGCGATGGGGACGAGATGGCAACGTGCCCCACCAAATCGCTGACCATCATATTGTGGATATGGCCGCAGACGATGCGTAACGCGCCGGAATAGTCGGCCAAGACATCCTGCAAGGCATCCCGGTTGGTCAACCCGATATCGTCCATAAATCCAATGCCGCAGGCAAAGGGGGGATGGTGCAACGCCAAAAGCACTGGCGCGCCACCCGTCTCGGACAATGCGTCTTGCAGGAAAGTGAGGCAGTCTGACGACAGCGTTCCCAGCCCGTGTCCTTCGACCAGGGTATCAAGTCCGATCAGATGGATGTCACCTACCTTGCGGCTCCAGTTCAGCAGGCCACTTGCAGGAAGACCTTCCGCAAATGCGTTCCGCATCGGGTCGCGGGCATCATGGTTTCCCGGGATGACATAGGTTGGCAGATCCAGAGGCGCGACGAGCGCTTTGAACCGTGCATAGCTTTCGGCACTACCGTCGTCGCTCAAGTCGCCACTGACCAGCAACCCATCAACCGGCCCGATCTGATCGCGGATGCCGCTAATCCGCTTAACCAATTGCGCCAAGGCGCCCGCAGAGTCCAGCCGCCCCGACACCAGCGCGCCGTCGGGCACGATATGTGTGTCGGAGATATGTAGTATCACCGTCATTTGATCCCTGCGCGCAGGAACGCCTGGACGAACTGACGCTGGAAGATCAGGAAGGCGATCAGCAAGGGGGCAATGGACATCAGCGTTGCGGCAGAAATGATGCTGATGTCGACGCCATTTTCCGGCGCACCAAAGATTGACAGACCGACCGTCAGCGGCCGTGTCTCGGGCGAGTTGGTCACGATCAGCGGCCACAGGAAGTTATTCCAATGGGTTGAAACGGACACCAGCGCGTAGGCCAGATAAGTGGGTTTCGCCAAAGGCACATAGACCCGCCACAAGATACCCAACAACCCGCAGCCCTCGATGCGCGCGGCCTCGTGCAACTCTATGGGGACGCCCTTGAACGCCTGTCGCATCAGGAAGATGCCGAACGCGCTTGCCATATAGGGCATGCCGACGCCAAGGATCGTATCGAACAGCCCAAGGCGCGAGATCATCGCGTAGTTTTCCACGATCAGGACTTCGGGCAGGATGAAGAGCTGCATCAGCACCAGAATGAATACGTAGTCTTTGCCGGGGAACTGCAGCTGCGCAAAGGCAAAACCTGCCAGTGTCGTCAGAATGAACTGTCCGATCAGGATCACGGTCACCAGCATGAAGGTGTTCATAAAATATTTCAGCCATGGCGCGCCGTTCCACGCCACACGAAAGTTTTCGAACGTCCAAGGAGAAAACAGTTTCAGGTTGACCGCATCGGAGGTCGAATGGGTGGCAGCCCAAAAGGCGAACAGCAGCGGGGCAATCCAGATGATAGCCAGCAGGATCGCACCAAAGCTGTCCATGAATTTGGTGAGGCTCTTCATTGGTAATGCGTCCTTTTATCAAGGTAGAAGAACTGCACCGCCGCCACGATCCCGAGCACAGCGATCACCATGATGGTCATGGCCGCCGCACTTGGCGCATCGAAGAAGGCAAATGCCATCTCCCAAATGTAATAGAGGATCAGTTTGGATGCGTCGGACGGACCACCCTTGGTAAGGATAAACAGGTGGTCGATCAGCTTGACCGAGTTGATCATGGCGTTCACCGCGATGAACAGCGTCGTGGGCATCAACAGCGGCAGCACGATGCGGCGCGTATAGGTCCAGCGACTGGCGCCTTCGATGTCGGCGGCTTCCTTGAGGTCCTCGGGGATCGTCTGCAACGCGGCGAGGTAGAAGATCATGAAGAACCCGGCCTCTTTCCAGATCGTCACGATGATGATGGCCCACAGTGCCGTTTCCGGCTGGCCCAACCAATTGACGGAGGGCAGGCCAAATAGGCTGCCGATCTGGTCCAGCACGCCAAGGCCGGGCGTGTAGAAAAACAGCCACAGGTTCGCGGCGGCGATCATCGGCAGAACAGTTGGTGTGAAATAGGCAGTGCGCACAAATCCGCGCGCGGAAATCTTGGAATTTGCCCATAGCGCCATCGACAGTGCAATAAAGATCGACACTGGGATTGTGACCCCCGCGTAGAGCAGGTTGTTCTTGACCACGAGCCAGAATGTTGGATCCGCGAAGAGCTCGGCGTAGTTTTCAGTGCCGACGAACTCCGTCGGGTTCCGGCGGGTGCCGCGTGAAAACAGGCTCGACCATAGGGTCGCGATCGAGGGGTAAAACGCAAAAAGCGTTAGCAGGACGGCAGCGGGCGACAGCAAAATCCAGCCATAAATGGCCTGCCTGCGGCGTTCGAGGTTGGCATGGGCTGGCATGGCGCGGCTCCGGGTTTTGGGAAAGGACGGGCCGACACGTGACGCGCATCGGCCCATCCGGTTTTTTACTGGTAGTCGCTCAGCAGGCGCACGGCGGCAGCTTGTGCTTCGGCCAGAGCGTCAGCCGGCTCTTTCGCGCCGGTCAATGCGGATTGGATTGCATTGTTCAGGCCATCTCGCACACGGGCTGTTTCGAAAGTCGAGAACTCGGCCACAGCGTTTTCCAGCTGGTTGCGTGCCACGAGAGCAGGCGGGAATTCGGCGGTATAGGCCTCAAGCGCCTCGGTCTCGTAGGAGGCAGGCGACACGCCCATGTAGCCTGTACCGATAGACCATGCAGCCGCCTGTTCAGGCGAAGTCATGAATTGCATCAGCTTAAGCGCAGCCGCGCGTTCTTCATCCGACGTCTCCTTGAACAGGTAGAAGTTGCCACCCCCAGTGGGTGACCCTTTGCGTACATTGGCGGGCAATTCCGCCACACCAAAATCAAAGCTGGCGCCGTTCTTCACCGCTGTCAGATTGCCGGTGGAATGCCACATCATCGCGGTCTGACCCTCAAGAAACGCCTGACGCAGCGTGCCCCACTCGACCGTGCCAGTGGGCATGATGCCATGCTCAGTCGAAAGCGATTTCCAGAATTCCAGTGTTTCCACAACAGATGGATCGTCGAAATGGGTTGTCAGGCCATCGCCCGACATCACCTCTTTGCCGTTCTGGATCGCAAGCGCCTGGAACATCCAGTAGGGATAGCCAGTTGACGGGATCATCAGGCCATACGTGTCGCCCTGGGTCAGGGCCTTGCCCATCTCGATCATTTCGTCCCAAGTTGTCGGCGGTGCCTCAGGGTCTAGCCCGGCTGCGCGGAACAGGTCCTTGTTGTAGTAGGCCACGATGGTGGAGCGCTGAAACGGGATGCCCCATGTCTTGCCTTCGATCAAACTATTAGCCATGAGCGCAGGATAGAAACTGCTGAGCCATGCCTTGTCGGCGTCTGAGGTGGCGACGTCCTCAAACGGGATGATCAATTCCTGTTCGATTAGGTCATAGGCATCGATGGAGAACATCACCGCCAGTTGCGCGGGCTCGCCAGAGGCAAGCGCCGACAGCGCCCGCACGCGGGTGTCATCGTAGTTGCCCGAATAGATCGCATTGACCTTGATATCTGGGTTTGCGGCCTCGAAATCAGCTACGATGCCATCAACGACTTCGGTCAATGCACCACCGACAGCAATCGGGTAGTACATCGTCAGTTCTGTTTCAGCACTTGCAGGGGCGGTAAGACCAACTGCCATGGCCGTGGCCAGCCCCAATCCTGTTGTCGAAAATAGTTTCATCTCTCTCTCCCTTGGTTTTGGTAGTGGTAGTGTTTGCCGGGCGATCACTTAGCCCGCCATCCGTTGTCCCGCCGCGTCAAAGACGTGCAGATTTTCGTCGTGAAAAGTGATGTCGATCTCGTTTCCCTCAGCCATCATCGACAGGCCCGGCTTCAGAACGCACAGCCCCGCCGCCCCTGCGTGATCCAGCCCGATCAACGTCTCTGCGCCCAGAAATTCGCTCTCGTTGACCGTGCAGCTCAGCCGCCCTTCGCCCTTTGGGACAATTTGGATATTCTCGGCTCTTATCCCGATGGTCTTGTCCTCGCCGAAACCGCTTAAAACGGTTGATTTCAACAAGGCCATTGGCGGCGCGCCGACAAACTCAGCCACAAAGGTATTGTTTGGCCTGCTGTACAGGTCCTCTGGCGCGCCAACCTGCTGGATATGGCCGTCTTTCATCAGGACAACAGTATCGGCCATGCTCATGGCTTCGGTCTGATCGTGCGTGACGTAGACCACGGTAATGCCCAGATCACGCTGCAGTTTTTTGATGTCCTTGCGCACGGCGTTGCGCAATTTCGCATCGAGGTTGGACAGAGGTTCATCCATCAGACACAGGCGTTGCCCGGCTACAATCGCACGGGCCAGGGCGACACGCTGGCGCTGACCACCGGACAACTCGCCCGGCTTGCGATCCTCAAGGCCGAGCAGCCCGGTGATCTCCAACGCGCGGTGAAGCTTCTCCAGCCGCTCTTTCTTTGGGACACGACGGACTTTCAAACCGAACACAACATTTTCGGCAACGGACAGATGCGGGAACAACGCATAAGACTGAAACACCATCGACAAGTTCC
The DNA here is from genome assembly GCF_057460485.1 of Boseongicola sp. Classification (NCBI taxonomy): domain Bacteria; kingdom Pseudomonadati; phylum Pseudomonadota; class Alphaproteobacteria; order Rhodobacterales; family Paracoccaceae; genus Boseongicola; species Boseongicola sp. The sequence goes on along the minus strand of NZ_JBVCWP010000078.1, from coordinate 7,678 downwards.
GGTCAGAGGCGGCGCTTGTCGTCACGTCTTTGCCATCGATCACGATCTTGCCTTCGTCGGGCAATTCTAGCCCCGCCAAAAGGCGCAGCGTCGTCGACTTTCCACACCCCGACGGGCCCAGAAGCGCGGTAAAGCTGCCCTCGGGAATATCCAGCGAGATGCCTTCGACGCCCAACTGGCCGTTCCAACGCTTTCCCACGCCGTCGAGTTTCACAAACGGTGTTGTTGTCATGTTGCATGTCCTTCAGCCACAAGTAGCCTGTCGTTGATTTTTGTCAGCAAAGGCGCGAATTGATCGCCCGGCCGTCGGTCAATGATGATCCGGTCCATGTCGGCAATATTTCCGCCCAATGCCGGGGCCTGACGTCCGAATTTTGAACCATCGATCACCAGGAGGGACTGCTGCGCGTTTTCGCAAATCTTTTGTGTCGCGCGCACTTCGGTTGTGTGGAATTCCAGCAGGCCACCATCGTCAGCAATCCCGGCAGCCCCAAAGACCGCGAAATCAGCCCGGAACCGTCCAAAGAAATCCAGGACTTCGTTCCCCAGAATATCGCGATCCGGCAAACGAACTTCGCCGCCGGGCAAGATGATCCGGTTAGAGACTTCCTCGCTCAGCGCCATCGCCGCACTCAGGTTGTTGGTGATGACTGTCAGCCCCTTTCGGCGGCGCAGAGACTGCGCAACGCTGAGCGGGGTTGAACCAATGGAGATAAACAAAGTAGATCCATCGGGTATCAGATTGGCGGTGGCCTCGCCAATGGCGCGCTTGCCCATCAGGTTCGTGCTCGCACGCTGATCGAATGGCGTGTTCAGAAATTCTTCGCTCAATTCGACGCGACCATGGACGCGGTGCAGCATGTCGCCTTCGCACAAGGCATCCACATCACGACGGATCGTCTGCATCGACACGTCAAATCGTTCTGCCAGCGAGCCCACAGTTACCGCGCCCTGCTCCAATACAAGAGCTGAGATTGCTTCGCGCCGTCTGTGCTTCTTTGATGACATCCCGCCCCCGAACCTCAGTCTTCCGTGACGTTAGTAGGTGAAAAGCAACAAAACAACATTATAATTTTGTAGTTCTCGGCTGATTACCAACAAAATGAGGCGAGAGTGCTGAAAATATGGGTAAAATATGAAACCAGAATATCCATGTTTTGTTGTTTTGTTGTTTTTACTTTCGCTTGAGGTATTTTTCTTTAAGGTGCTCCCCAGTGGGAGATCAGGGAACGAAGTGAGGAAGAATGCTGACAACGCAGACGATTTTTGATCGCTACCAGGAGGTCCGTGCGCGGTTTCCACAGGTGAGCGCTCGCAAGAAATCACTTGAGATCCGGTCATTGCTGGACATTGCAGATCAGGTCGACGCGTTTGTTTTCGATGCATTTGGCGTGCTGAATGTGGGCGAGACGATGATCCCCGGTGCGGACATAAGGCTGGATCAGTTGCGCGAACGTGGCTGTGCCATTCGCATTCTAACCAATGCGGCCAGTTACGACCGCAGCGGCACCATCGCAAAGTTCAAGCGCCTCGGGCTTCGCCTTGAGGACGACGAAATCATCACCAGCCGAGAGGCCGCACTTCGAAATCTGGATCAGGGACATTGGGGTGTCATTGCCTCTGACAACGATCCGCTTAGCGATCTACCCGATACTGTGACGCGCTTGAGAGAAACCCCAGAGGATTATGACAAGGTCGATCAATTCCTGTTTCTGTCAACCGCTGATTGGACCACCTCGCGGCAAGACCTTCTGCTAACAACCATGCAGCGCCGCCCTCGGACTCTACTGATCGGAAACGCAGATCTGGCAGCCCCCCGCGACGATGGATTTTCTATTGAACCGGGGCATTTTGGCCATCAGATTGCTGACCTGTTCCCTGATTATGTCCAGTTTTTTGGGAAGCCCTTCCCCGAGGTTTATGACCTTGTCGAAGCGTCGCTCCCGTCGCTCCCATCGAACCGCATCGCTATGTGCGGTGATACACTTCACACAGATATTTTAGGGGCGGCTGCCCGTGGGTGGCGCACCGTGCTTGTCACCCAAGATGGCTTGTTTGCGGGGTATGATACGCAGCCATTCTCAGAACAGTCTCGCCTCTTTGCCGATTGGCGGCTTGACCGCATCTGAAGGCCTTTGGACAAGCCAATGTTGTCGGAAGTCCTGGTCGAGTTTGCTGATGAGTATTCGCATATCTCGACGCGTTCTTCAGCACCGAGAAAACCCAAGTTCACTTTTGAAATTGATTTTTTCAGAAGTCGCGAAGTGGCGTTGTTGCAGGGATCAACGTTGGCTAGGAACGCGCCCAGCTCGAAGCGGAATTCAGGCGGTACATTGAACTTCGAGCTAATTTGGTAATGTGACCCAACCCCATATCCTCAAGACCCGCACATTAATTTTACGGTGCCCTCTCGGCAGCATGCTGTGCATGCGCCTGCCGGGTAAGAAATGGCTTGAGCAAAAGCATAATACAAAACGCAAACGGCGCTCTTGGCGCAAGCTGCACCTCGGTCTTGATCTTGTCAGCGGCGAGATTGTATGCGCGGACCTAACCAAGGATGACGTCGGCGATCCGACGGCGCTGCCAGGTCTGTTGGATCAAGTCGACGGCCCGGTCGATCTGCTCCTCGCAGATGGAGCTTACGACGGAGAACCAACATCTGATTTGCTAGCCGCTCGGTTCGGATCGACGATCGATGTCACGATCCCACCTCCCAAGAACGCAATATTGAGCCCCAATGCGGCCAAAGACCCGACGGCACGTGACTGCCATATCGCCGAGATCGCAGCCCGCGGGCGGATTTCCGGATAGTTTCCTTGGCGGTTCGGGTCGCGAAAGTCTGACATGGCGCGAGGATTTCATTCGCACGTATCTTGAAAGGGACATCCCATCTTTTGGATTGCGCATTCCGGCGGAAACTCTGCGTCGTTTCTGGACCATGCTGGCTCACGAACAGGGTGGGTTGCTTAATGCTGCAAAGATCGCGGCGGGCTTGGGAGTCTCCGGGCAGAGTGTGGCGCGCTATCTCGACTTGCTGGTCGATCTCATGCTCGTGCGGCGCTTGTCGCCCTGGCATACCTATGCGGGCAAGAGGCTCGTCAAATCACCCAAGGTCTATATCCGCGATGCGGGTCTCACCCATGCACTCTTGGGCCTAGAGATGACAGAAGCGCTTCTTGGCCATCCCGTCGTTGGCGGATCTTGGGAGGGGTTTTGTATCGAAAACCTGATCGCTGCGGCCCCACGGGGCACGGAAGCGAGCTTTTATCGGTCGTCAGCTGGCGCTGAGATTGATCTAATCCTCAAACTGCCGGATCAGACGCTTTGGGCAATCGAGATCAAGCGTACCACTAGCCCTAAAGTCGCCCGTGGGTTTCACATCGCAACCGAAGAACTGGATGTGGCGGAGCGGCTGCTGGTCTATGCAGGTGATCGCGATGTGCCAGGGCAGGCCGTTCTCCGCGCGATGCCCTTGGATCAAGCCATAAAAAAAATTCGAGACCACTAAGTGCAAACCTGCTGTGCGATTTGACGGTCAAAACCTATGATTCTGGCATTGAGCGTAAAGCCTAATTTCAAAGAGAAAGTTCCCTTCCTGTTTTGGGACTGACTGAAGGGATCCTTGTGGGGTTTCCCTGACGGGTCTGGGCCGGTTTCCGGCCTGTTCTTCCCGAAAAGGAAGCTCCCATGAATACAGAAATCTTGCGCGCACTCCGCGCTGATGCCGCCGCGTGGTGGCGGCACCGAGCACTAAGGCGGTGTGGTGAAATTGAAGAAGCACAAAGGCTGGAGCGGGCAACCACACGCCGAGACTTGGGCTACCTCCGCAAAGCGCTCAACAATCCAAACGCTTATGTCAGTTGCGGTGGGGGAGGGACCATTCTTCATCTTGGTCTGACGACTGTCTCCCTCTACGCGCCCGCCGAACGGTTCCTACTTGCGCATATGGCCGTCCGCCTTGGCGTACCGCTGGTTGATACACGGCCAATTGAAGACGTGATTGCCGTCGCCAACCTACCACGTGTCGCAATAAACGACCGTATTGACCCAGAACCCTGGGGGCACCGTAAAGTTAGTACGGTCGTGCCAAAGATTTCTAACGCCCTTGACCTCACACGGCTGAAAATTTTGCAATATCACGCGACGTATCCAGAGCGATCGATCGCATTTCTCGGAAACTAGCTGATGTCATTTCGTGGCCAGGCAGGTGGAACAAGTTGGCAATCGGGTCGTCGATGGAAACGGAACGTCGCAGGTGCCTGCCGGATTTGAACCTCTTCATGATCCTCTCTCGCCGTCGCGTGGGCTGATGGGAGGGCATTGTCACGGTAACTCGACGAACGTGGCGAATTAAGGATAACGGCAGGGGATGAAAAAGATTTCCTATTCCCGCCACCGGTTCCCAGCAGCCGTGATCCATCGTGCTGTTTGGCTCTACTTTCGCTTTCCGTTGAGCTTTCTGCACGTGGAGGAAATGTTTACAGAGCGTGGGATCGATGCAAGCTACGAAACGATCCGCCGATGGATTTTGAAGTTCGGCCCGGCGATCGCAACCAGGGTACGATCCCGCCGCGTTCAGCCGTCAGGAACCTGGCATCTTGATAAAGTCTTTGTCCGCATTGGTGGCAAGCAGACATATTTATGGCGTGCCGTAGACGATGAGGGCGAGGTTCTTGTGGTCCTGGCCCAATCTCGCCGAAACAAGCGTGCGGCCCCAAAATTATGCGGAAACTCCTGAAAAAGCAGAGATACATTCCAGATAAAGTTGTCACCGACAAGCTGGGGTCATATTCTGCGGCGCTTTGCGACCTTGGTTTGGTTCACCTTCATGTCACAGATGGTCGGTTGAACACTCGGGCCGAAGTATCACATCCAATGCCCGGCAGTGGTTTGTCTGCAAAACCATGAGAGGAGGCCGACGCGCCGACGAGAACGCCGAATGGGCCGGTTCAAGTCACCCCGGATCAATGCAGCGATTTCTGTCCGCCCACGATGCCATCTACAACCATTTCAATTCGTAACGTCATCTGATCTCCCGCCCAACTCTTCGTCAAACGCGCGCCTCTGCATATGCGGCGTGGAATGAAATCGTTTCTGTTTAATGTCAGGAACTTACCACCTTGGCGGTACACTTAAGTTAACGTGTCAACGCCTTGCGGAGACTGGTTCGCATTTGTCTGACACCACCCGATGGGCAGAAGTGTGATCCCTGTACGATCGCCAGAGACAATGGAACCGAACTGGCCAGCAATGCCATCCCGAAATGGCAGGAAGATCGAACGGTCGAGTGGCACTACATCGCACCCGGCAATCCAAATTGCGCGTGGTTTGATTGCTAAAATCGGCCTTTCGCTACGCTATGCACTAACACTCAAACTGGACCACCCAAGTGGGGCTGATCATTATCACAAGCCGGGAAATTCGATTGTTACTGCCGCATGATCGCTGGCGTGTGGCCTGTGCCGTCCCACCCCAGCAAGCCGGGGCCCGCGAAACCGCGATGCTTCGCCTCCCAGGCCCTTACGAACCACGACTGGTTCAGAATTCGGCCACCGCTTTGCAAGCTCCGGCGAAGCCAGAATTTTGTCCGGGCAATGGTAGAGACCCGAATGCGGGTCATGATAGGTCCAGCGGTCGCGAGCTGGTAGCCGCTTCATCAAATCGACCGCAAATCCCGTCTCCAGCGGCGCAATTGCACGCTGACGGCTGCCATCGGAGACATCCGGTTCATTGAGATCTCCCAGAATGAGCCAAAGTCCTTCTCCGGGTTTCTCGAAATAGCGTTCGACAAGGCGGCGGGTTGCGACCGCCTCCAGTCTGCGTGTGGTCCAGGCCGCGGCGGCGTCTGGGTAGGGTGACTTGAAGTGGCAAACAAAGAGCGTCAGCGGACCAATCGTGACCATAAGACAATCACGCCGGAAAACTGGCAGATCGGGATCGACGGCTCGGAGTGGGTCTATGCCCACGTCCGCCAATGTGAGCGCGGCGTGACTCCGGGTCGCATCCACGCTGCGACGGGAAAGCAGCGCAACATCAAGGCCGCGTCCATCGTTGCCCGGTATGCATATTCGTTCGCGATATGGAGGCGCTCCAGTCGGCAGCAGATAGTTACGGTGAAAGTGGTCGAGCGTTGCGAGATCGAACACCTCCTGCAGGGCAACGACATCCGCATCGATTTCGTTCAGTAGTTCTGCGGTCAGTCGGCGATCGATCATGTCCAAAGCGGAATCTTCGGGATCGTCGGAATCCCAAGCCCCTCGAAGCTGACAGCTGCCGCCGGTTTCCAGGAGCCTGAGGTTCTGAACATTCAAGGATGCTAAGCGCATGATGCCGAAAAGATTGCATATGCTGGGGCCATCAGGAAGATAGAAAAACAAGGGCGGTTCCCAGCGGGAATGATAGTTTCTTGAGTAAGGGCAACTTGAACGAGAAGCGAGTTGGCGCTTTGCTTTCCTGTTCCTGTAATTCGGCAATGAGAAGGATATGGGTCACATTTCGACGGCGTGCAGTCGCTAGTTATGGCGTTGACACGCCATCGCACATCAATTTTTTTGCCGAAATATCGAAGTGTTTTAAATTAGTATTACTATTTGTCAATGACTTACAAGATTTAACGTTTCATCGAGAAGACGCAATCTGCCGATTGCTGAGTTAATAGGCTTTGTCACGTTAACTCAGATGAGGCAAATAGGCCTGCACCATTCCAGATCACGTAGCCACAATTTCGAACAATTCAGTGAATGCTATTGCGCGAGTTTGATGGAGAGTTTGGCGAGAGATCAGATGACGTTGCAAATTGAAATGGTTGTAGATGGCATCGTGGACGGACAGAAAACGTTGCATCGATCCGGGCGACTTGAGCCGGCCCATGCGGCGTTCTCGTCGGCGCGTCGGCCTCCTCTCATGGTTTTGCAAACAAACCACTGCCGGGCAATGGATGTGAAGCCTCTGCCCGATTGTTCAATCGACCACCCGTGACATGAAGGTGCGCCAGGCCAAGTTCCCGAAGGGCCGGCGAATATGACCCCAGCTTGTCGGTGACAATCTCATCCGGAATGTAACCCTGCTTTTTCAGGAGTTTCCGCATAAATTTAAGGGCCGCAGGCTTGTTCCTGCGCGACTGCGCCAGGACCTCGAGAACATTGCCTTCATCGTCAACCGCGCGCCACAGATATGTCCGCTTGCCACCAATTCGGACAAAGACCTCGACAAGATGCCAGGTTCCCGAAGGTCGAACTCTGCGTGACCTGACGTTAGCGGCAATTGCCGGACCGAACTTCAAGATCCAGCGGCGGATCGTTTCATAGCTGACATTGATCCCGCGTTCGGCCAGCATTTCCTCGACGTCGCGAAAGCTCAGCGGAAAGCGAAAGTAGAGCCAGACGGCTCGTTGGATTATCGATGGCGGAAATCGGTGGCGTGCGTAGGAAATCTTTCCCATTCAACGACAAATACCGGCCGTCAGGCCGATCGTCGAGTTTATGTGACAATGCCCCTACGATAGGCATTGGCGTTGAAGGTTAACATAACCGTACCCACCGATCCAGGTTAACATAAGGGAGCTTACGCGCCTGCAGCATGTAGCCGCAAAGCGATAATGTCACCCCTGTGCAAAGCAGAAATGTCACTCTCTCCATCAAACGAGTTGAGGGAGATTGAGCATGGGATGGGTAATGAT
>NZ_JBVCWP010000077.1:0-15111 GCF_057460485.1 Boseongicola sp. | reverse complement strand
TGGCACCATGACCATTCAAAATATAAATCTTGTTCAACCCATGATGCGCCAGACTAGATATCACCTGAAGCACAAGCTCAGTGTACACCTCGATACTCAACGAGACTGTTCCGGGAAATCCCATATTAAACGGGGCCGGCGCATAAGCCAATTCAGGGGCCACAATGGCCCCACATTGATCCGCGGCACGCCACGAAATTTCGCGTGCACAGATGGCGTCAGTGCCAATCAAGCCAATTGGCCCATGCTGCTCAATCGAGCCGGTTGGCAGAATGACGCCTTGTCGCGACGCAATATACGTTTCAACTTCAAGCCAGGTCATGTTTTCAAGTTTCATGCACTTGGCTATCCCGCAGTCCTACCAAAGAGAAAGTGAAATCATGAACTGGACCAAATTTTTGGGTGAAACCGCCGCTCGTATAGGGGTGCTGCAAAAAGAAACGCCAGATATGTTTGTAGGGTTCAATGCCATGTCTGTCGCAGCCAAGAAGTCGGGTGCGTTGGACGAGAAAACCAAAGAGTTGATCGCGCTAGGCATCGCAATTTCAACCCGGTGCGACAGCTGCATTGGCTTTCATATCAAATCATTGGTTCGGCTGAAGACAACCCGCGAAGAGCTGTGTGAGGCCCTTGCGATGATCGGCTATATGGGTGGCGGACCATCGATTGCTTTTGGCGCAAAAGCGCTCGAGGCCTACGACGAGTTTTCTGGCCGGTAAGTGAACTGGGGCGGCGCCGGCACTATCTTTGGCGTGCCGTTACTCGCGAAGGGGAGGTGCTGGCAAGCTTCGTCAAGAAGACACGGGATCCAAAGACAGGATTGAAATTGGCATTGTCAGATTAAACTCACCTGCTAGAGTTTGGGAGAGGAATTTCGGCTGCTTTCGCGTCACGCTGCTTGATGACTATTAAGCAAATAAAGGAAATACGTCCGAGCCTAAACCCTCAGGACGGTGGGAGAACGAGCAGATCTGTTTAATTTGATACTGCCATTTCGGTTGTTCAAGCGGGTGTGTTTACGCGTGCGATGACTGGAAAACCAACCGACGGCACCCGACTAGCTAAGAGATATAAAATGACCAACGAATACGCCGAAAAACGCAACCTACCAGGGGGCCTTTACGACCCGCGCAACGAACATGATGCATGTGGTCTTGGCTTCATCGCGAATATCAAGGGAGTTAAATCCCACAAAATCATCGTGGATGGCATTCAGATTCTCGAGAATCTCGAGCATCGAGGAGCCACTGGCGCCGATCCGTTGATGGGCGATGGTGCAGGCATTCTGGTCCAGATCCCGCACGACTTTCTGGCCGATGAATGCCTCGGACTGGGATTCGAACTTCCAAAAGCGGGCGACTACAGCCTTGGGTTCTTCTTCATGCCCCAGGAAGTTGCTTTGCAAGATCAGATCAAGCTCACTATCGAACGCATCGCCGAGAGTGCTGATCAAAAGGTGATCGGTTGGCGGTCGGTTCCAACCGACAATACCAGCCTGTCTTTAGACCCGGAAATCATGGCAGCCGAACCTGCTCATTGGCAGGTTTTCTGTGCTCGGCCTGCGGGGTTGAGCGATGACGATTTCGAGCGGTGCATCTATGTCTTGCGCCGCGAAATCTCAAACGCAGTCATCGAGGCGCTTGGCAGTCGCGAAGATGTCTATCCCGTGTCAATGTCGGCGCGCACGGTCGTCTACAAGGGCATGTTCCTGGCCGATCAACTGTACCCTTATTTCGCGGACCTTCGCGACGAGCGGTTTGTCTCAGCACTTGCAATGGTGCACCAGCGGTTTTCGACCAACACGTTCCCGTCCTGGAAGCTGGCGCATCCCTACCGGATGGTTGCTCATAACGGTGAGATCAACACGCTACGCGGCAATGTGAACTGGATGGCTGCGCGCCAGTCGACGCTTTCATCCGACCTGTTTGGCGACGATATCAAAAAGATCTGGCCGGTTTCTTATGAGGGGCAGTCCGACACCGCCTGTTTCGACAATGCGCTGGAGCTGCTTTTTCAGGGGGGTTACTCGCTGCCCCATGCGATGATGATGCTCATACCCGAGGCCTGGGCCGGCAATCCGTTGATGGATGAGCAGCGACGGGCGTTCTACGAATACCATGCCGCGATGATGGAACCCTGGGATGGCCCCGCTGCAATTGCGTTTACGGATGGGCGCCAGATTGGTGCCACGCTAGATCGCAACGGGTTACGCCCAGCCCGCTATTTCGTATTGGACAACGACACCGTCGTTCTTGCTTCGGAAGCAGGCACATTGCCATTTGACGAGGGTAAGGTGGTGACCAAGTGGCGGCTTCAGCCTGGCAAAATGCTTTTGATCGACCTGGAAAAGGGCGTCATCGTTTCGGATGAAGAGATAAAAGAGCAGCTTTGCAGCGCCAATCCTTATGACCAGTGGCTCAAGAACACGCAGATTGTTCTGGAAGACCTTCGCGGGCTGAAATCCTCGCCACGCAAGTATCAGGGTCAGGATCTGCTCGATGCGCAGCAGGCCTTTGGATACACTCAGGAAGATATCAAACTGTTGATGACGCCGATGGCGACGACCGGGCAAGAGGCGCTTGGGTCCATGGGCACGGACACGCCGATTTCTGCGATGTCGAGCAAGGCCAAACTGCTTTACACTTACTTCAAACAGAACTTCGCACAGGTGACCAATCCTCCGATCGACCCGATCCGCGAAGAATCTGTGATGAGCCTGGTGTCCTTCATTGGGCCGCGCGCCAACCTGCTTGACCACAAGCATCTGTCTAAGAAAAAGCGGTTGGAAGTGCGGCAGCCGATCCTGCGGAATTCCGATTTGCAGAAGATTCGTGATATCAGCGATATCGGTGACAACCAGTTCATGTCGCGTGTGCTGGATACCACCTTCGACGTCGAGCGAGGCCCAGACGGCATGCAGATCTGCCTTCACCGGCTGTGCGATGCTGCTGAGAAGGCAGTGCAAAGCGGTGACAACATCATCATCCTGTCGGACCGCCAGTTCAACCAACAGCGTGTTGCTGTCCCGGCGCTGCTCGCGACAGCGGCGGTGCATCATCACCTGATCAAGAAAGGTCTGCGCACCTCTGTCGGGCTGGTCGTCGAATCCGCTGAACCGCGCGAAGTCCATCATTTTGCGGTTCTGGCCGGGTACGGCGCCGAGGCGATCAACCCCTATCTGGCGTTCGAGACGCTGGCCGATATGCACGCCAGGGACGCCTTTCCGCCAGAAGTCGACGAACATGAAGTCATCCAGCGTTATATCAAATCCATCGACAAGGGGTTGCTTAAGGTAATGTCGAAAATGGGCATCTCGACCTATCAGTCTTATTGCGGGGCACAAATTTTTGACGCCATCGGTCTCGCGTCGGATTTCGTAAGCCAGTATTTTACCGGGACGGCCAGCCAGATTGAAGGCATCGGATTGGGCGAGTTTGCGGTTGAGACCGTTCGCCGCCATCAGGAAGCTTACGGCGATGTGCCGGTTCTTCGTCACTCTCTGGATGTCGGCGGCGACTACGCCCTGCGACAACGCGGCGAGGCCCACGCCTGGACATCTGACGAGGTAAGCAACCTTCAGCACGCGGTCCGTGGCAACAGCCAAGACAAATACCGTGCCTACGCGAAATCGATCAATGAACAGCAGCAGCGGCTTTTGACGATCCGCGGTATGTTCCGCCTGCGCCCTGCCGAAGAAACCGGACGCAAGCCGCTGGAGCTTTCGGAAGTTGAGCCCGCACTGGATATCGTTAAACGATTTGCAACCGGGGCCATGTCCTATGGCTCGATCTCGGCGGAAGCACATGAAAACCTTGCGATCGCGATGAACCGGATCGGCGGAAAATCCAATACCGGCGAAGGCGGCGAAGAGGTCGAGCGCTTTACGCCGATGGCAAACGGCGACAGCAAGCGCTCGGCGATCAAGCAGGTTGCCTCTGGCCGCTTCGGTGTAACGACGGAATACTTGGCCAATTCTGACATGATCCAGATCAAGATGGCGCAGGGAGCCAAGCCCGGCGAAGGCGGTCAGCTGCCCGGCCATAAAGTCGATGCGGTGATCGCAAAGGTGCGCCACTCAACAATTGGCGTCGGGCTGATTTCACCACCGCCGCATCATGATATCTATTCGATCGAGGATTTGGCGCAGCTGATCTATGATCTCAAAAACGTCAATCCGCGTGCAGATATCTCGGTGAAACTCGTCTCAGAAGTCGGTGTAGGTACGGTTGCCGCCGGTGTAGCCAAGGCCCGAGCGGATCACGTGACAATCTCCGGAATGGAGGGAGGGACAGGTGCAAGTCCACTCACATCCATCAAACATGCCGGTTCTCCTTGGGAGATCGGGCTTGCCGAGACGCACCAGACCCTGCTGCGCAACAAATTGCGTTCGCGGATCGCTGTGCAGGTGGATGGCGGATTGCGTACGGGACGAGATGTGGTCATAGGCGCATTGCTGGGTGCTGATGAGTTCGGATTTGCGACTGCGCCGCTGGTCGCCTCTGGCTGCATCATGATGCGAAAGTGTCACCTGAACACCTGCCCAGTGGGTGTCGCAACCCAGGACCCGGTGCTGCGCAGACGCTTTACCGGCCAGCCTGAGCATGTGATCAATTTCTTCTTCTTCGTGGCCGAAGAAGTCCGGGAGCTCATGGCCGCGCTCGGTTTTGCCACCATGGACGAAATGATCGGCCAGCTTAGTGTGTTGGATCGCGATCGGGCTATCGACCACTGGAAGGCGCGGGGCTTGGATTTCAGCAAGTTGTTCTTCGATCCCGAGATGGGCGAGGATGTGCCGATCTATCACTGCGAATCCCAAGTACATCATATCGACGATGTACTGGACCGCGAATTCATCCGCCTCGCTCAGCCCGCGTTGGAAAACCGCGAACCCGTTAAGCTGGATATGAAGATTGCAAACCGGAACCGTTCTGTCGGGGCGATGTTGTCGGGTGAAATTGCCAAACGCTATGGGCATGCAGGGCTACCGGATGACACCATCCATATCAAGTTGACCGGTACGACCGGACAGGCGTTCGGTGCCTGGGTTTCGCGCGGTGTCACGTTGGAGGTCGAGGGCGAAGGCAACGACTATATCGGTAAGGGGCTGTCCGGCGGCAGGTTGATCATTTACCCGCCAAAGAGTGCCGTTCAGATCGACCCAAGCGAGTCGATCATTGCTGGTAACACCGTGCTTTACGGCGCCATCGAGGGTGAATGCTATTTGCGCGGTGTGGCTGGCGAGCGGTTTGCGGTGCGCAACTCTGGGGCCACTGCGGTTGTCGAAGGAGTTGGCGATCATGGCTGCGAATACATGACTGGCGGCGTTGTGGCGGTTCTGGGTTACACCGGGCGTAACTTCGCTGCGGGAATGTCCGGCGGTATCGCTTATGTATTGGACGAGGACGGCACCTTTGCCAGTCGGTGCAACCTGGCCATGGTCGAGTTGGAACCTGTGCCCGAAGAAGACAACCTGATGGAATCCCAGCACCATATCGGCGGTAATATCGAACACCATGGCCGGGTCGATGTGTCCAATGACATGACCCAACATGATGACGAGCGCTTGCGCCAGTTGATTGAAAACCATCGGTACTACACCGGCTCAAAACAAGCCGCCCACATACTGGAAAACTGGGAAGAGTTTCGTCCGAAATTCGTGAAAGTCATGCCCACGGAATACCGCCGGGCCCTCGAAGAGATCGAAACAGCGCAGATGGCCGCTAATCCGGCGGCGTGATCAACAACTCAAGGCACGCTGTGGCGTCCGAAGCGGAGTAAGAAATTATGGGTAAAGTGACAGGCTTTCTTGAGGTCGACAGGCAGGACAGAAAATACCGCCCCGCCTCTGACCGCACGCGTAGCTACAAAGAATTCATAATTCCCCTGCCAGAGCAGACGCTGCGCGATCAGGCCAGCCGGTGCATGGACTGCGGCATTCCTTTTTGTCACGATCAGAAAGGTCTGAAGGGGTGTCCGGTGGACAACCAGATCCCGGACTGGAACAATCTGGTTTATGATGGGGATTGGCGTGCGGCCTCAGACAACCTGCATTCCACCAACAACTTTCCCGAGTTTACAGGGCGAATTTGTCCGGCTCCCTGCGAAGCCTCCTGTACCTTGAACCTGATAGACAGCCCGGTGACGATCAAGTCCATCGAATGCGCCATTGTAGACAAGGCCTGGGAGAACGGATGGATCGAGCCACAGGTTCCGGTCCACAAAACGGGCAAGAAGATCGCGGTTATTGGCGCTGGGCCAGCCGGTATGGCCGCGGCCCAACAGCTCGCCCGGGCGGGCCACGACGTGCACATTTATGAGAAGACACAGAAAATCGGCGGGCTGATGCGCTATGGGATACCTGATTTCAAGATGGAAAAAACCCATATTGACCGCCGCGCCGTGCAAATGGCTGCAGAGGGCGTCGTGTTTCATCTGGGCGTTCATGTGGGCAAGGATCTCGCTATCGACGCTTTGGTCGATCAACATGATGCCGTCATCCTGTCCGGCGGCGCCGAGAATCCCCGTGATCTGCCAATCGAGGGTCGCGACCTAGAGGGCGTGCATTTTGCGATGGAGTTCCTGCCACAGCAAAACCGCCGCGTTTCTGAAGAGCCGCAAGATGCTGTGCCAATTCTGGCTGGTGGCAAGCATGTGGTCGTCATCGGTGGCGGCGATACCGGATCAGACTGCATTGGTACGTCGATCCGCCAAGGTGCGCTTTCGGTCACGCAGCTTGAAATCATGCCAACGCCGCCGGATCGCGAAAACAAGCTGCTGACCTGGCCCAACTGGCCTTTGAAAATGCGAACGTCTTCCAGTCAGGAAGAGGGTGCGGGCCGCGAATTTTCGGTCATGACCCAACGGTTCGAAGGCGCGAACGATCAGGTTAAGGCATTGCATTGCATCCGCGTCGACGAAAAATTTCAACCCGTCGCAGGCAGCGAGTTCGTTTTGCGCGCTGATCTTGCATTGTTAGCAATGGGCTTCGTGTCTCCAACGATCGAGGGCATGATTGCAGATCTTGGCGTCGAACTCGACGCCCGCCAGAATGTGCTTGCCGACACGACCGCCTACAAAACCAGCCATGACAAAGTCTGGACCGCTGGTGACATGCGGCGTGGCCAGTCGCTTGTGGTCTGGGCGATCCGCGAAGGCCGCCATTGTGCGCACGCTGTCGATAAGGCTTTGATGGGTAAGTCTGCCTTGGCAGTATAGAGGTATTCGCCTGAACAGACTTTTGGGTGGTGTCATGTGTAGACGTATATGGCCCCTGACGTCACGGTCAGCGCAAAGCCAAATCTAAACCGCGGCGTCAGTTGGTCTCGACCCGCTCAACCTGGCAATGCGGTGACTTGCCCATCTGCGATAAGCTGTTTGAACGCGCGGTATGTGTCTTCGATACCGTCCTGCACAGAGACATGTGGATATTTCGGGACACTAGCCCAAAGAGGGGCCTCGTCTAAATCAGCTGGAAATGGAAATGGATCGCCCTTGGCGGTCACGGCCATGCCACTGTCCAAACCCCGCAGAATGCTCAGTCCGTTTTCGATCGTCTCGCAACGCCCGTTAAGATCAAATACCGATGCGCTTTCACCTGCTTGGCTGACCGCTGCGATAAAAGCCGCCGCTGCTTCCCCCGCATATAGCCAGCTGTATGAGCCTGTATATGGGATCTCAAATGGAAGCCCCATTGCGGCGGCCTGTATGCCGGCCGTGTTCAAAGAGCTCATCCCCTGATCCCGTGCCACACCATAAACAACGTTCGGGCGAAGACCTATCGAGGGAACTTCCCAATCGTTCCAATAAACATAAGCCGTATTTTCATTGGCCAATTTGTACGCGCCGTAAAGAGTTTCCTTGTAAGGTCCACCAGGCGGGAACGATACCGATGCGATGGATGAAGCATAGGTTGTGCGTTTGATCTCTGCATGACGCGCAGCTTCTAGCATATTGATGGTGCCTTCCACATTTACGCGAGCACCGAGCGCTGGGTTTGCGGCGCAAAACGGCACTTGAAGTCCAGCCAGATGAATAATTGTCCGGATCCCGTGCGATTTGACAACTTCCGCGACACGTGTGGCATCGGTGACATCCAGGACTTCCCAAGTCAGGGCGCCTGCCGCATCCGCGCCCATCACCAGCGATGGGCGGGTGCGGTCATCCTGCAAATCGGCAGCAACGCAGGGCACGCCAGAGCGGCTGAGAATAGCAACGGTCCAAGCGCCGATGCATCCACCTGCACCGGTCACCAGTATCGGTCCGTCAAAACGGTCGGCTGAAACAAGGAATCTGTCAGTCAAGAAGTTCATAGCTATTCTCCTTACAAATGGTCGAATTGTCTAATGAAGTGTGCGGGGCTTTGGATGGATTTTGCAAGAGTGACCTGCCCCCCCCCGAACCTTCCCTCACATTGATGTTGAGTTTACTCAACCTTTTGAAGGAGCAGACAGATGCGAAAGAGCCGTTTTACAGAGACGCAAATTATCCACTGCCCGGCAGCGTATCGCGCAGCAATATCCCGAGAGGGGGAATGATAAAGGAGCAGGAGGCTGGGATGCCAATGGCAGAGGTGCGTTGCAGTCTTAGTCCGGCGGCGCTCTACAACTGCACCACGTCCGTGCCTCGATGCGCCGTGATCTATTTCTTCAGCGTCGACAAGCCAACACCCAGATCATCGGCCACCTGCTTGCGCGTAAGCTCACTGGTCAGCGCAATCCTCACCGCATCCTTGCGGAATTCGTCCATTCTTCCATGTCCCATAGTTCGTCTCCTTTGTTGCAGTAAATGCTATCAAAGGAGCGGCATCAAACCGCGACAGGTCCAGTATCAGCGGGCGGCTAAGAAGATCCCCGTTGTGCTCAGTGCCGAAGAAGTTGCACGCATTCTTGAGGCCGGGCCCGGACCCGGGCTGAGATATCGGGCGGCGTTCAGCGTGGCCTATGGTGGCGGGTTGCGGGCGAGTGAAGTCACGCATCTGAAGGTTGGCGATATCGACAGCGACCGCATGTCCACGTCATCGTACCGGGTGGTGGGTTGTCACCCGATGGGTCCCGTTGGCTTGCCTGCCGTCCCGGGTTCTTCCTGCCGGTGAAGGTCCTGTCGAGGCTGTTCCGCCGTTTGTTCCTGGAAGGTCTGACAAGGTTACACAAGGCAGGCAAGCTGGCCTTCTTCGGTGATCTGGTGCACCTATCCGATCCTGACGCCTTCGCGGCCCACCTTGCTCCGCTGCGCAAAGCCAACTGGGTGGTTTATGCCAAACCACCCTTCGGCGGGCCGGAGGCCGTCTTGGCATACTTGAGCCGCTACACGCACCGTGTGGCAATCTCAAACAGCCGCTTGGTCAGCGCCGATGCCAACTCCGTTGCCTTCCGGTGGAAAGACTATCGCATCAAACGCGGGGATCGCATGAGGACTATGCGCCTGCCCACGGGCGAGTTCATCCGACGCTTTGTGATCCATGTCCTGCCATCGGGCTTCCACCGCATCCGCCACACAGGCTTCCTCGCGAATGGCATCCGCCGCGACAGGATCGCAAAGATCAGGTCCTTATTGGAGGCTGAAGCAGACGCCAATCCGAAAGCCGATGAAGATCAAGGTGTCGATACCGACGAACGAGACCAGTCCCAGCCGTGCCCCAAATGCGGTGGCGCGATGATGATCATCGAGACTTTCTTGCGCGGCCAGCTTCCTCAATCCCGAGCACCGCCATGGGAGGACGCCGCATGATACGAGGAGCAAACCCGGCCCTCCCTTGCGCAGGCACCGGACCAGTCAGTGCGGCCATCTCACCAAATCATGCGCTGCACCCGGCCTGTGGCTGCATGATACGAGACCCGTCGACCAAATCGGGTCGGGCAAATCGACCCATTCGCACTGCCTGTCGTCATGCAGCCGGTCGCACTGCACATCGAGCACCGCAGCCCTAGCCCACAATCCCCATAGCATCAAAATCCGCCCGCGCTTTCCTCCTTGTCAGATTTGTCGCCGCTGCATCTCGCGATGACAGCAGCCACAAACCTTAGACGAAAGAGGTCGTCGCTATTTCCCGCTCCTAACCTATTCCTGGATCGATTGAAGATAGTAAACTAGCTCAAGCACCCGCGATCGCGCCCTTTGCCGGTTCAGTTCATCCGGGCCGTATTCCGTCATGGACCTTTCCCAGTAGCGGTCACCCCACACAGGCATTTTTCGGTCGCCGTGAGCGGCCACTTCCGCACGTCCGTCGATGACTTGGAATACCTTATCGGATGGAAATTGACCGTCATTGTTTGCGGCCAGCTGCGTGAGGTCGCCGGGGTCTACACCTCGGAAGACACGAGTGAGGAAGCCAGCACCTTTTCCGTCTTCGCCATGACATGACGCGCAAGAGTTTTCGAATTCGGCAGCAACTGGCTCGAAGCTCCTCGCTGCTTCCTGCGCCGTCACGATTACCGTCTGGGAGAACAAAAAGACCACCGCTGCACTGATAATTCTAACCAAGAGTTTGGACATTTACCGATCCTCCTATGAATGGTTAGACGCTACCAAAAAACGAGATGCCGGAATTGATCGGCGTCAATTCGGCGGCTTCACGACTGCGATCTCCGCTTTCATCTGACACCTACTTTTCACGCATTTCTGCCGTTCCCAAGCACTAAGGAACGTCAGCTTTGGGGTCAAAGCAGTCATACAAACTCTGTGCCCTGATGGCGGCTTCTGACCCGGAAGAGGCGTCGACATGATTCACTCGCGGTGCGCTGTCAGGGGTCGGCAGACCTGAAGCGTCCAATCCTGGTCAGTTGTTATCCGTGAGACCGGATAGGAAGTCCGCTATGATACATTTGACATCAGCATGATGCCCCAAGAGCAGGTGGCCGCCATGATCTAGCGCAATGAATCGTGCGATCGGCACGCCCTCTGCGATCGCCTCCCCGACGGCGAAAGGATTGAGGCGGTCGTCCCAGGCATGAACGACAAGTGTTGGCGCCTCGATCGCCTCCAGCTGATAGACTATACTTGGATCAACTGCGGCGCCCTCGTTGCCCACTCCAACGACTCGCTTGGACGCTGGCAGGAACTCGTCGACAAGACGGCGGATGAACGCCTCCTCTTCTGAGGAAAGGGCTTCGCGAAGGTCGGTGCGGGCATCGAACGTCTGCTCTAGGCCACCTCGCGCGACAGGGGTCAGCAACCAATACACAACATCGTTTCCAAGCAATGCGCCATAGACCCAGCTTGGGATCGGCCTTCCCTCGACGTCGGGGCTGAAGGGCGTAAATGGCGCTGACGATAGCAGCACCATACGGTCGACCCGGTCCGGATAGAGTTCGCCAAACTGGAGGGCGGGCGGCACACCGCCGGACATTGCCAAGGCACTCACCCGTCTCAATCCCAGTTCATCGAGAAGATCGGTAAACGCGTGCGCTTGGTCATCCGGCGACCCGTGTTCCGTCAATTCACTGCGCAAGTATCCGAAGCGTGAGACTGCGATCCACATAAAGCTGTCCCCCCAAAGACTTCAGCGAGAAGTCGCCCCTGGTCGAGTCCGCCGCCCGCGCTGTGAACAGCCAGGACTGGCGGCCCCTCGCCCCAGACCGCGTACTCCGTCGCTCCGTGGCGCGTCTCTACCAGACGGCTCTCAGCCTCCAGCATCTTGACGCGCTGGTTATTCTCACGAAATGCGATCGACGATATCAACACACCGACAGCGAGAATGGCCACCAGCAGGTATCTCAACCATTTCATTACGGACATTCAGCGTCTCTTCGATGTTTCCGAGCCCCAAAGGAGTATTGCGCCATCAAGGAACCGATGGAAGGCAATGTGACCGTCTGAAGACCATTAAGGTCCTGGGCAACGGCAATGGGCTCTAAGCAGTCATCTGATGATTTTTGCCAAAGAAGGCGTGGCTCCTAGGATTATTCTTGCACTTGGGCCGGTTCGTCGCAATCACGCTTCAGACCACGCGCGGTGCTTCCAGGGTGTGATACGCTCCGTTCGAAGCTGCTCGGTTCGGGCCGACGCGCGGCGCCTGCGATCCCCCGCCCTTCAAATCACTCATATCTGCAACCTTACGCGAACCATGCGGCCATCCCTTTGAATCTCTATTTCCCAACTTGAGGTGTCGGTTGTAGCTGCATTCTCTATGTCTGACGGGGCGAGGATCTTGGTGCCGTTGATGCGCACGATGGTGTCCCCGGGGCGCAGGCCTATGCGGCTGGCGTAGCCTTCGGCCTGCAGCACAATCACCCCTTGGCTGCTAAGGGGCAGGTCAAGATCGCTGATGAATTTCGGATTTACGCGGGCAACCACCAGCCCGTTGAAGGGCGAACTTGCGGTGACCAGAAATGGCGCGCTGTCGGGCGTGTCGGGCGCCTGCGCCACCGCGACGGTGGCGTTGGATGGCGTGCCGTCTCGCAGAAACCGGATCGCGGCGTCAGAGCCAAGGCCACTGGTTGAAAGGCGAAACTCAAGCTCTGCCGGGCCATTCACGGGCAGGTCATTGATCGACAGTATGACGTCTCCGGGCTGCATATTGGCGGCAGCAAAGGGGCTCTGCGGGTGGATTTCGGTGATCATGGCGCCAGTTGGCACGTTCTGATCCAGCGCATCTGCCAGCGCGTCGTCAACCTGTTGAACGGCCAACCCAGACCACGGGCGTATGAATGCTGTGTGACCTGCGCGGGCCTGAGCGATGTATTGCATCACCATGTTAGAGGGTATCGCGAAACCGATGCCGTTTGATCCGCCAGAGCGCGTGAGGATTGAGGTATTGATGCCGATCAGTTGGCCCTGCATATCCACCAGCGCACCACCTGAATTGCCCGGATTGATGGGCGCGTCGGTTTGGATGTAATAGCCGGCTTGGCTGCCGACATTGGCACCACTGCGGGCAAGGCCGGAAATGATGCCGCTGGTTACTGTCTGTCCAACACCAAATGGGTTTCCTATGGCCAGCACTAGATCGCCGACCTGAATCGCGTCGGAGTTGGCGAGTTCGATGGTTGGTAGGTTGTCGGAATCTTTCAGTTTGATGACGGCGATGTCAGTGTCCTGATCGCTGAGCAGGATTTCACCCGCGAATTCGCGGCGGTCTGACAAAACAACGCGAATTTCTCTGGCGTCGCCGACCACGTGGTAGTTGGATACGACGATGCCGTCCGCGCCGACAATCACACCGGACCCCAGCGAGTTTTCCAGCCGCGGAACGGATTGGCCGAAACCAAAGAATTGGGAAAAAAACGGATCGCCCGCAAAAGGGCTGACCTGTTCAGCCACGACGCGGGTTGCGTAGATGTTTACGACGGCGGGCGAAGCTTCGCGCACAACAGGTGCGAAAGACAATTGCATTTGGAGTTGGGTGGTTGGCACCAGTTTTTTTTCGGCGGAGCTGATTGTGGCGGCTGCCATTGTCCAGACCAAGAAACATACCGCGAAAATGCGCATTGGCTTACCCCGAGGCTTGTTGCAGCTTTGGCGCCCAAAATGGGGCGCCAAAGATCTTCTTCAAAGGCCAGACTAATCGCCGGATTTGACTTCGACCTTCTTGACCTTGGTCACAGCCTCTGGCGGTTTGGGGATCGTGACGGTCAGAACGCCAGATTTTACGGCGGCGTCAACCTTGTCGGGATCAATGTCAAACGGCAGCGTCATAGAGCGGAAGAACGATCCGGAGTGGCGTTCAATGCGGTGGAATTCGCGCCCCTCTTCTTCGCCCTTTTCCTCGTTTTCCGACTTTTTCTCACCCTTGAGTGAAATGCGATTGCCGGTGACTTCGACATCGATGTCTTTCATTTCGATGCCGGGCAGTTCTGCAGTGATGCAGATTTCCTTGTCAGTTTCGCTGAGGTTGGAACGCACGGCAAAGCCATCGGTTTTGGACAACATGCCAGTGTCAAAATCGTCGATCAGAGAGTCGATCTGTTTGCGAAGTGCGCCAAACGGCCCGTTGGCATCAGCTTGTTTGCCTAACCATGCTGCGGGTAGCCAATCAGTGTTTGCCATTCATATGCTCCATCTTGAATGATTTATTGGTTGGTATTTGCATAAAAAATGGAGCGCTGGCCTGACCTAGATCAATTTTGGGGGGCAGGTCAGGGGGACTAGCGGCGAAGAAGCGGCAAGGCAACCTCACGGCGTCGGCATTGGGCTCAGTGCACTCGCTCGCCGCACTGCTGACAATCCTTTGCTGAGCGGACTAAGTGAGGTTTCGCTGCGCGCCTACCAAAGCCAAAGGCGTTCTGTGATTTGCGACTTCCATAACCAATACCGCGTCAAAAAACCAAGGCCGTGCCTTAGCCGAAGAAAAATCGCCAGCCAACAATCAAAAAAGCTGCAAGGAAGAAGACGACTGCGACAATTATCCGGATCCGAGCAAAGGGACTGACAACCGATATGGAATCGCGACGAAGATTTTTCACCGGATCACATGCACTGAGCATTTGGCATGGCGAACAACCCTCCCAGCAGTTGAGCCTAGAAAGATGTTCTCTATTCCAGGCTTGTGTGAGGCTAAGACGATGCAATCGATCCCGTTCTTGTCAGCGTAATCGACGATGAAACGCCCCGCATGACCCGAACCCAATATCGCCGAGGACCCCGGCAACGCCCTGGACGATTGCCTCAAGGTGCGCTCGATTTCGATGCGCTTCTTGGCCAAAATATCTCCAAGGATCTGAGACTCTACGTAGGAGGGTATCGTTTCCATTACGTGCAGCACTGTGAACTCAGCGTCTTCGTCTGCCAGGGTGCGTGCCGCCAGATAGGATGCCTGAGTGTCGTGCCCTTCATCAAAAAGAACGGGCACAAGAATGCTTTTGTACATCGCCTGTCTCCTTCGAGTTCAAGTGGTGGACCTGCAGAAAAGCCTAATTCAAACGAATTTTCCGGGCATTGAGCCACATCAATCACTGGCGGATCTACCCAGCAGAGAAGTGTTTGTAAGCATCTCAATAAACAGCCGTCTTGTCCGCTTACGGCCCAAGCACTAAATCGCTCCGCGATAGGGGCGCTTGTGGCGGGTGTTGCGTTGAATCGGGATTTGTTGCGCGGTTTTAGATGTTGGGTGTGTGCTGTTGGTCGAGGTGATTTCGCCTCGATTGACAGAGGACATTCCGATGAACATTCAACAAT
>NZ_JBVCWP010000076.1:0-15168 GCF_057460485.1 Boseongicola sp. | reverse complement strand
TAGCTGCTTACTGGCGCGCAATCATCGACGCCGACTAAGCACAAAACTTCGGTGGCGGGCGAAAGCGCCCGCCACCATCCATCGACGATAGGCATCTCTGTGAAAATCATCTCCCGTATTGTCGAACGACTAGCTCTCATCATCTTGATGATTGGTGGTGTTGGGATGTTAATGTCGATGTTCCTCGGTGTGGCCGATATCGTCGGAACTCAAGTGCTTCTGATACCAGTACCCGGCCCGCGTGAATTGACCGAAAGCACTATGGTACTCATCGTGTTTGGAGCGCTAGCTTACGCGCAAATTCGCCGCGCCCATATTCGGGTAGAGCTCGTATATTTCCAAATGCCGCCGCGGGTGCGCGCGGTAATGGACGTAATAACCGATTTGGCAGCCATCGCTTTTTTTGGATTGATCCTGTCGCAGGCCATTCCCGAAGCCCAGTATTCCGTGCAAATTGGGGAAGCAACAGTCGGTCTAATTAGGTTCCCGCTCTGGCCTGCCCGGTTCATCCTGGCAGCTGGATGCGCCCTTATGATCATCCAACTGATTCTGCATCTGATCGAAGATCTGATCCGCATCAGAACCGGCGAGGGGCTCGACAATGATCCGCTCGAAATCCACCAGAAAGTGGAGTGACAGCAAATGTTTGATCCGGCAACCGCAGGTGTCATTGTCGCAGTTATCCTTTTCTTTCTCCTATCGACCGGTACCCACATCGGTGTCGCGCTCGGTCTGAGTGGTTTCATCGGTATCTTTATAACAATCAATGAGCGCGCCGCCTTAGCACAGGTAGCGACAATCCCGTTTTCGACGACAAATTCCTTCACACTGGCCGTGATCCCCCTCTTTATCCTGATGGGATCGCTTGCAACTCAGGCTGGATTGACCACCGACTTATACCGAGCGGCATATAACTGGCTTGGCAAGATCTCAGGCGGCCTTGCGATGGCCACGACATTGGCCTCGGCAGCCTTCGGCGCCGCTTGTGGATCGACCATCGTAAACGCCGCGGTTTTCACGAAAATGGCCATGCCCGAGATGACTAAATTCGGCTACGACAAGCGTCTCTCCGCGGGCTGCATCGCAGCCTCCGGCACTCTGGCTTCGCTCATCCCGCCGTCGATCTTGATGATCATCTATGCCGTAATCACCGAGCAATCTGTGGCCCGCCTATTGGTAGCAGGCCTGATACCGGGGTTGATGTCGGCGGCCATCTATATGGGCGGTATCTATTTTATTGCCAAAGCGCGCCCAGACCTTGCTCCCATACCAGACGTGACGATCACACGCCGGGAGAAATGGGAGTCTCTAAAAGGAGTCTGGGGCATCTCGTTCTTGTTCGTTCTGGTCATCGGCGGAATCTACTTGGGCTTCTTTGTGCCGACATACGCCGGTGCCGTCGGCGCATTCGGAGCCTTCCTGATCGTGGCTGCAAAGCGCAAACTAAATTTGCAAGTTCTTGTTGATACTTTCAAGGACGCAGGCATCACCACATCCACGATCTTCATCATCGTCATCGGCGGAATAATTTTTGCGCGCTTCCTAACCTACACGGGCCTTGTGGTCGACATTTCAGACTGGATGCTCGCTCTCGAACTGTCGCCCATCGCATACCTCCTGTGCTTCGCAGCTCTCTATCTGGTTCTGGGGATGCTAATTGACCCCATTGCCATCATGGTGATGACCTTGCCAGTAATGTTCCCGATTATGACCGGCGTCGGCTATGATCCGATCTGGTTGGGGGTTATTGCAATTAAATTGGCGGAGATCAGTCTGATCACGCCACCTGTGGGGTTGAATGTTTATGTCGTTCGCTCAGCCTCACCGGTGCCATTGAGGTTGGAAGAGGTATTTGCAGGAGTGACGCCGTTCCTGATCCTGGACCTGTTCACCTTGGGCCTGCTGATCGCCTTCCCTTCGATTGTGCTCTTCCTGCCAAATTTGATGGGCTAAGCGCAAAGCAGGTTTGACAAACGACCTGTGTCGGCGGCACTCCCGATCTCGAGGATCTCCAACGCCAATTCGGCAACCTCTTCCGGACTGTATCTGAGGCCGGCATTTGCAGCAAACTTGTCACGGACATCTGCAGTTTCCACTGGGCGATCTGGCGCACCGCGCACCTGAGTTACCTCGGCACTGATCCGCCCTTGCCCCGTTTCAAGCTCAATCCGAGCTGCAAAACGTTCGGGAAAGCCGTGGTCCCGCATCGGCGTCCAGGTCATTTTACGAGCGACCTCGATCACCTCGGCGCGCGGCGTGGTATCGAAACTGGCCACATCGACACGGCCATCGACCAGCATTAGCGCCATGCAATAGGCCAGGCCCCATTTGCCGTCATAGCCCGAAACTGGGGTTTGTCGGCGCGCCCATGGCTCGCAAACAAGAGGCGCTGCCGGCGGAGGCACGAAGGCATTCAGTGACGTGAAGTTTTGCGCGGTCACGCCCTTGCACATCAGACTTTCGATGGCTTCCAGAAACGGGTGAATGTAGTGACAGCAGGGGTAAAGCTTGAAGGCCGCCTGAGGTATGAGCCACTCCTGCCCGAGTGTGGCGAGTTGAGGCCCAAGCATCTTCCCACCCCCTGCAAAAGTATTCATAACCCCAAATGCGCTATCCAATACCGACGCAGGGCCGGTCATTCCAGCGCGCGCCAGTCGCACGGCGTCAATACCGGTTCGCGCCGCCCAGCCGGGATTCAGCGCCTTCGACATCGCGCCATCAGCCAGAAAAGCGAGCGTTCCTGACGCCTGCCCACCTGCTATCCCAATTGCAGAGACCGCACGCGCGGCATCCAGCCCCAATACCTGCGCAGCAGCAGCGGCAGCCCCAATCGCACCGCCGACGGAAGTCACCTGAAACCCATGCGCTTGAAACGCGCCCGGGGCCGCAAGGCCGATCCGGATTGCCACTTCCCACGCCACTATATAGGCGCGGATCAAATCACACCCGCTGGCCCCGGCGAGTTGCGCGACCGCAAGCGCCACTGGGGCCGCGACAGCGCTGCCATGCACAACCGAGCCAATATGGGTATCGTCGTATTCAAGCGCATGGATCAGTGCGCCGTTGATCATCGCCGCCGCGCCGGCCTCGGCGGTGCCTCCGGAAAGCAGGCTTGCTGACCCCGCAGGGGCCGCCCCCGCCCAGTCGGCGTTATCCGCCACGGTGGAGGACGCTATTCCGACGCCTAGCGCATCAAGAAGGTGCATATGCGCAGCATCCAGAACCTCCTCCGGCACACCCTCGACAAAGGTCTGTGCGGCAAATGCGGCGATCCGCTCTGCGCCAGTCATGCGCTAGCCTTGATCTCGTCCATCGCAACAATCCCCGCCCTGCGTCCTAGAACAAGGGCTGATATTAACCCGTTGCCCGAGGCATAGCCTAGTGCGCCGTCCTGCCCACTGATCCCCGCTGCAGCGCCCCCTCCTGCAAAGAGGTTCGCAACTACGCCTCCACTCGCTTTGCGAACTCGCGCTTTGACGTCTACCAGCAACCCGCCTTGAGTGTGAAACAGCCCCGGTTTGACCTTCACTGCGGCGAAGGGGGCTTGCAACGGAGCCATTGCAAAGGCCTTGCGCCCGAATGCGTCGCACGACTGTGCACGCGCGGCTGCGTTATAGTCCAAAATGGTTTGTTCCAGCCCCGCGAGGTCGAGACCTACTTTTTCGGCCAATGCCCCTGGCGTGTCAGCCCATTTCACTGCCCCCATTGCGGACATCTCTGCGTATTCTTCCTCGGCCAGTGCCACCTCATGGATGCGTGCGTCGTATATTGCCCAAGCGAACGAACCCTGTTTCATCACATGTGCAGCAAAGCCTGAATATCCCAGATCCTCATTACCGAAGCGACGCCCCGTCTCGCTGACCAACACGCCACCCTTTTCTAGCGTCGTCCAAGACAGGAGTTGACCTTGCGGGTAGGCCACAGCCGCATAGCCCTGATAAGCTCCCATATTGCCCAAGCACGCGCCCAGTTCCTTTCCCCAACGCACGGCATCGCCAGTGCTGCCGGGCGCACCGAAGTACTCGGCGGCGGCGATCTCGGAGCAATGCTCGGCTACGAGCGCCGGATCGGCAGCAAATCCATTTGTTGCCAGAAGCACCTTTTGTGCACGGATCGACTCCCCACCAACGACTGCCCCGACTACCTTTCCGTCTTCGACAAGCAACGACTCCGCCAAGTTACCAACGGCAATTGGGATGTCCCGATCCGCTACGCATCGCAGTAGATCATCTACCAAATCCTGTCCCCTGCGGGAGCGTGGAGCGTGCAATCGCTCCACTGAATGACCTATATGGCGATAGGCGGTGATCAATTCCATCCGTGCGCCTAGATCGTCAATCAGCCATTCGCAAAGCGGGCCACACTCCGCGGCAATCATCTGGGTCAAATCGTCGGCATCATGGTGGCCCGCCACCCGGATCAAGTCCGTGACCATACGCTCAGGACTATCTTCGATGCCTGCCGCGCGCTGATATCTGGAGCCTGCTCCGGGGATTGACCCAGTTGAAAGTGCCGAGTTCCCGCCCGGGCGATCGCGCCCTTCAAGAATGGCAACGGAGCCGCCGGCGTCATGGGCTGATATAGCGCCCGCTAGCCCACAGGCACCGGCCCCAATGACCAGAAGATCCAGCGTATCGCTCATGCGTCGGTCATTCCGCCCACGGTTTCATCCCAAGGCCGCGACAAGGCCATTGTGTCGAGATCGAGAAGCGCATCGACAACAGCGAGCATCGCTGGATATGGCGCACCCACGATGCCGTGAATCTTGGCTCGGATTTCATCCGGTGTGAACGGCAGGTCAGGTCCTCCTCGCGCGCTCATCACCTCTTCAGTCAGGGTAGAGCCATCATCTAGCGTCCATGTCACGCGCGTTGGGCGGTCATTTGGCCAATCAGGAAGAGGCAGGAAGGGCGAGGTGCTGACCCTATGGCGCAGTGACACGACCTCAGGGATATGCAAGGAGTTGGATGAAAACGCCTCTGCTCCACCGCTGGCATGCACTGCTGACGTCGCGGCGATGTGTTGTATCGAGAATTTCCCGGCTATCGTGGTTTCGGGGTCTGGATTATCCATAATCCGGGCCTTCTCATGGGTTTCTAAGTGGATCGCAGCGACACGCTCTACCGGAGCTTTTTCCAGCAATTTCTTAGTCGCCTCGATGGTCGCATGACCATACTGGCAGCAGGCAAATACCTTGTGATAGCCGTCAGATATGGCCCAGGCTTCGCCTAGCCCGCCATTCAACTGCTTGGGATCTGCTGACGCTCCGAAGGCATCGGCGTATACATCATGCAGCGCAGAAGGCAGCCCCCGAATACCGATCGCTGCCCAATCCACCGCGCGCAGCCCGGTCTGGGCCGAGATGCCCGGCCAGACGTTGCGGACAAGCGAGCCTTGGATCGGATGGGTGTAGGGGCCCGGTAGCACCATGGTTGCCGCACTGGAGATTGCCCCGATGGCCACGCTCTCAGGCACCCGCCGCAGCGCCGAAACCGCGGCAGCCGCGCCAACGGCAGCGAGGCTACCATGCGGGTGCAAAACAAGGTTCGCGAACGTAAAGGTGCGTGCGACACGTGCCACAGTTTCATAACCCAAGACCAAGGCACGCAGCAGGTCAGACGTGGAGTATCCTTCAGCCTCAGCTTCGGCCAATAGTGCCGGCAAGCAGTAGACACCGGCATGACAAATCACGCGGCGATAGCCTTCGTCGAGTTCCGCCCAATCGCCCGCACAGCCATTGGCCATGGCGGCGGAATAGCGATCGAATCGCTGTCCTCGCGCGTTGAAAACGGTCGCCTCGGCCGGACCGGCAGACTTGGCAACGCCATCATGCAGCGCGACAACCTCCGGCTCATCCCGCGCCGCCACCATTGCCGCCATATCATCACACAAAACCAGGGCCGCGCGCTTTTGCACGGGCTCGGGGAGGTCAGCCCATTCGATCGCGCTTGTGAAGGCGACAAGATTCGTTAGGGCCGTTCCGATATCAGCAGCGCTCATGATGCGGTTTCCATAGCATTAAGGGTTTCAATCACCTCAGACGAGGGCAGCACATCGGCGTATTTGCCATTCATGTCCCACAAGTTCACCGCATGGGAGGTGGGCGCGCGGTCATAGACACAGTCATCCGGCACGATGACCTTGAAATTCAGTGCAAAGGCATCCGTGACCGACGAACGGACGCAACCCGAAGTCGTGCAACCCGTCACCACCAGAGTATCGACACCCAGATCGATCAGGTGGCTGGTTAGGGGCGTACCAAAGAACGCGCTAGGGTGTTTCTTGGGCAATAGTACGTCGCCTTTTAAAGGGGCTATCTGCTCAACGAATTCATAACCCTTAGCGTCGATCCCCATGATTGAAGGAATTTTTTGCGCCAGGCGTCCCCCATCAGTAGCGGCGTTTTTGGGGGCCACATGAGGATAGAGTACGGGAAACCCCTTGGCACGAAACACTGACAGCAACGGTTCGATTTTATCCACGGCAGCCCAACCAACATCTCCACATGAGGTCGGGTACTCCTTGATCGCATCCCAATAGGGTTTCCGCTCCGTCCCGACGGTGCGATACTGCACGTCAATAATCAGCAGTGCAGGATGCTTGCCGAAACCGCCCGCTCCGCCGAACCCCGCAGAGGCATATCGGCGCTCTTCTTCTTCGGTGATAACACCGGTCCATGACGGCATTTCGCGTTCCCCACCCTGCTGAAATCTGTCAACAGTTGACGGAATGGGCGTGACGTTGTCAACCTAACTCCCGCTGACCAGACGAGGATTGCAATGGAAATTCGCCACCATAAAAGGTACGACTTCAGACCCCTACCCGAACGTCCAGTCTATGACTGGCCTGGCGGCAAACGGCTTGCGGTGAGCCTGTGTAACAACATCGAGTGGTTCTCGTTCATGACGGGGCTTGGAAGTGATCACACTCTGCCGGGGGCGGCGCAGACAACGCGCAACTATGCATGGCGCGACTACGGCAACCGGGTCGGCATATGGTATTTGTTCGATCTGCTCGACGAGCTTGATCTGCCCGCCTCGCACAACGTCAACGCCGCCGCGCTCGACCGCTGCCCCGAGATTGTCGCCCGAATTCGCGCGCGGGGGGACGAGGTGATTGGACACGGACTGACCAACTCCGAGCGGCAGGACTGTATGGACGAGGCGACCGAGCGCGCGATGATTGAGCACACCTCTGACGCTATCGCCCGCCACTTTGGCGCGCGCCCCAAGGGCTGGCTCGGCCCCTACATCGTGCAATCAGAAGTCACGCTCGACCTACTTAAGGAGGCCGGCTATTCCTATATGCTCGACTGGCCCGCTGACGACCAACCTTTCTGGATGAGCACGCGCTCGGGACCGTTGCTTTCGGTCCCTTACTCCATCGAGTTGAACGACAGCCCGGCGCAGGTGTTCCGCCACCATACAGGCCGTGAGTTCGAGGAGATGATCGTCGACCATTTCGACGAGATGCTCTTCCAATCGGCCAAATACCCACTAGTCTTCAACATCGTGCTACACCCATTTGTCATTGGTCAGCCTTTCCGATTGCGCGCGCTTCGCCGTGCGCTCGACCACATACTTAAACACCGCGATGATCTATGGCTGACCACCCCGGGCGGTGTGGCAGATTACGTCGCCAAGCTTCCTGAAGGGACAGTCCCATGACGCGCGATGCTCAATTCGCCTTAGTGAAACGCTACTTCGACGCAGTAGATGGAGAGGACCTGCCCGGCTTACTGGACACTCTGGCTCCCGATTGCGTTTTCACGGTCGAGACCCACAATGTTAAGCTTGCGGGCCATGCCGAGATTTCCTCCATGTTCACCCGGCTTTGGGCAGACCATGCTGCCGTTCTACACCACCAGTTCACACACGTAGCGGACCCGGAGACAGGCCGTATCTCAAGCCGCTTCACAGTTCAGAATACCGAGCATGACGGAAGCCTGACCCATAAATCCAACTGCAACTTCTTCGAGATCGCCGGCGAGCGTTTTGCAACGGTGCGTGTCTATATGACTGGACAGAACACCTTGAAGGACGGCGTATGACCGACGACGGACTGACCGAACTTGCGATGCGGTACTTCAAAGCGCTCGACGCTCGTGATCCCGATGCATTGGCAGAAACACTGGCCGAGGATTGCGTGGTAACGATTGAGACCCACGGCATTCGCTATGATGGGCGCGAAGCGGTCCGCAAGCTCTTCGCGATACGTTGGGAGGGCCCTTTGCGGGCGGTCCACCACGATTTCACCCATTCGCCCTCAGCTGCAAAGGGCCGGATCGCCAGCCAGTTTACCGTCACTTACTCTGGGCCCAACGCGCCGGAACCCAAATCCAACGTCAATGTCTTCACCATGCACAGCGGCACAATCCAAAAGATCGCCGTCTATATGGCAGGTGCCAACACGATCAAGACGTAAGGATGGCGATCACTTCGCCGGTGGAGCGGACCTTGCCGAAGAAGCGGCCAAAGTTGCGCATTGTTCCCTCGTGCAATTCCTTGTGGGTCGTGGCACAAGCATCTTCCACCAACGTAACCGCATAGCCCCGATCCGCAGCCTCCCGCGCTGTGGTTTCGACGCACATGTTCGTCGAAACCCCCGTCATGAAGAGATGCTCGCGGTCCATAGTGCGCAGCAGGTGGTCAAGACCCGTTGAGGCAAAAGCACCTATGGAAGTCTTGCGTACAATGGGATCGCCAGGCTCGGGCGCAAGTTCTTCAATGATCTGATGCTGGCGCTGGCCCTCGTAATTACCCACCGATTGAAAGAAGGCGCGCATATGCACCGGGGCATCGGAACAATCCGCCAATGCCGCGCCGATTGTAACGTAGACAACTTTCCCGCCGGCCGCGCGCATCGCCTTGATCAGGCGTTGGTTGTTGGGGATCACGAGGCTCTCGATCCGGTGAAAACGCCAGTCGGCTACACTGTTGCCCTCCGCCTTCATTTTCTCAGCTAAGGCCCCGGTGCGGTGGCCGGTGGCATATTGCATATCGACGATCACAAGGGCCGAACGCGCGGGATCCGTGACCCGTTCGGCATTGAACTGGGTGACGTAGTCGGAGCTTGTCTCGTTCATGGGTTTTCCTCTTAGATCTCGTGAAACGTAACGGGAAAAAGCGCGTCGTGTGCCTCCCACGTGTCAAGTTGCAGAATGTGGTAGAGCGAAAAAGCGTAAGCGGGCCCGGCGTCAAGTTCGGGCGGAGTGACAGGAAAAGCGAGGTTTCCACCGGTGCAAAGGCGGCCCGGAAACCCAAAATGCAACAGCTGTTGACGCGCAGCGGCGGCCACGGCTCGAGCTGTCTCGGCGTCGGGGGCAACGCATTCACCAAGGATAAAGATCTCTCGTGGCGGCGTGTCCGGCGGTGTCGGCCAATCCATTATGCCGTCGATACCGTATCGGCGAAAAGTCAGACCCCAAGGCGCGTCAGACGTGGAGGTGATCAGTTCGGCCACGCCGTCCTGCACCCCTTGCAAAATCTTGTCGGAGACCGCGATGAAGCCTGGATCGGCGACGGCCGCCATTATCGCAACGCGGTGACCAACAAACCGAGCGGCTTCAACTTTCACGCTTGGCTTTGCCGAAGAGTGCCAGACTGCTCCCTTTACGAGGACGCGGCGTTCGTCGAGCGCCTCATAGGTCGCATCACTCAGCTCCACGTGACCCTCGGGTTCGAAAACACGGTTAGGTTCGGACTGCTCATAAAGCGCATGGGCGGCGACGGACAGGGGCGTTGCCGCGCGGACAGGGTTCATGCTTTCCAACGTGAAGCCATCCCCCTCCAGCGTCGCCAACATCGCATCCCGTCCGCCCGGCTCGCAACAAAGCGATGTGCATTCGAGGATTTTGGCCATGTGGACAGAGGGGCCTTTGGGATAACCCAGCAGCACCGGCACCACTGCAAAGGGCGCCGTATCACAGGCGCGACCCGCAAGGATCACGTCAGCTCCGGCCTCCAGCGCCTTGGCGAAGGCACGCTGCCCCATCTGGCCAACAATAGCGAGTGAGCCTTCGATATCAGCCTGCATCGGTCCGATTGGCGTCAGACGGCCAGCAGAATCCGCAGCTTGCACTATGTCCTTCGGCACATCAGCACCGATGGTTGCCAAACGAAATCGCAGGCCCCAGTCAGCAGCCACACTACGCAATAAAGCCTCGACCGCCGCCAAATGCGGCGCGCCCCCCGCGGTTCCGGCACTTCCGATCAGGAGCGGCACATCAAGGCCCCGCGCCGCCTTCAGCACCATTTCCAAATCGCGCCGCGCCATGGACGGCGACGCCGCCATCTTGCCCGAGCCCAGATAGACAGGCCCCGGATCTATCGATCCCATATCGGCTGCAATAACATGTGGTTTACGCTCAACACCGGCATCGAAGGCTTTTTCTGGAATGCCCAGTCCCAGCTGCCCTGACGCAGCGAGCACCCTCAACGGGGCCTCAGGCCCAGACCAATTGGCTGCCAGGCGAGCAAAGGAACTCAAACCGACAACCCTAAAAGCGGCACGTGTTGCTGTGCGCCGTAGACGTCCCGATCCCCCGGCGCGCCTGCAGGCACCTCTCGGGGAAGCACTATCTTCACTGCTTTGGCTGCGGACACCGAAATCACACTGACATCTGCAACTGCGCGTCCATAGCGTGCGGCCACGGCTTCGACGGTAAGCCCGGCACGTCCGCGCACAAAGGTGTCCTCATCAGCAAAGAGCACGTCAATTGTTAGCAAGGTCGGGCCAGCGTTCTTCGAGCGCACAACGCGGGCCAATTCTGACAGCGTCATACCGGCGCACCCCAAGCCTGACGGCAATGATCCGCTATCTCACTGGCGGTGGCGCTCCAAAAATTATCGACAGCGCACAGACGGTCCAGGGCATCACGCAGATAGCGGACCCGGTGCGGCTGACCGATTACCCATGGATGCAGCGAGAGCATGAAACTCCGCCCGCCCTCGCCGGCCAGCGCCTCCGCAGCCTCGCCCACCAGCTCAGGATAGCGCGGGTTCGGCACCTTGCGCAGCCACAGAGCAGTCACATCATCCCATTCCATCTGGTTTGGGATCGATACCAACGGCGGCGAGGTCTGAAAGAGATAGGGTTGGTCGTCATTGGGCCAATCAAGCACATGATCATACCCTGCCTCAGCCAAAAGCTGTGGCGTTTGGGGGCTTTCGCCGCTGTCTGGCCCGAGCCACCCCCGCGGGACATGACCGAGGATTCGCTCGAAGGTTTCCGATGTACGCTTGATGATGCCGCGCTCTTCGACCTCGCCTAACTCAGAGGTCAACATACGCGACTGATATTCGCCGTGCGCGACAAACTCTGCCCCTAAGTTTAGCAAGGACTCAACCGCCCGCGGATACCGTTCAAGTGCGCTTGCATTGGCCGCGACCGTCAGCTTTAGGTCTCGCCCCTCCAATGCTTTCAGCACACGAAAGAGTCCTATCCGGTTGCCGTATTCACGCTGAGTGAAGGGACGGTATTCGGGGAAGTAAAAGCCATACTCGCCGCTAAAGCGCGTGTCTTTCCACGCGCCGTCTGGCGGCTCAAGCTCCCAATGCTCCAGATGGATCAGCACGCAGACCGCCATACGCGCGCCGTCCGGCCACGCCAGCGCGGGCCGCTCGGGCATCGCCGAGAACGGATAGAGGTCGTGATCCATTCCTTCGCGCGGCTCTGTCACGTCGCAAGCCCCCGATGCCAGTCGATATGATCCTGACAGTTGGCGAGATAGTGGTCCGCAATCTCTTCGCCCGTTGCCGCCCAGACGCCATCATGACCCAGCACATACTCCAACGCTTCGGCCAGATGCCTGATCCGGTGTGGCTGGCCGATCATGTAGGGATGCAGGGCGATACACATGACCTGCCCGCCCTCGGCATAAAGTTCATCAAACCCGTCGCGGATCATCTGCGCAAAATCCGCCGCCTCGAACTGCTGGCGGTGCAGAATCGAGTCATTGAGATCCATTGTATAGGGAAGTGTGATCAGGGAGCCGGTCTTGGTGCGCAACGGCACCGGTTGGTCGTCATGATGCCAGTCGGTATAGTAGGTGATGCCGGCTTCCGCGATCAGGTCGGGCGTGTTCAGAGTGTATGAGGCCGCGGGGCTGAACCAGCCTCGGATCTGCCGCCCGGTCAATTCTCCATAAAGATCAATGCATTCCCGGATCGCGGCGCGCTCGTCTGCCTCGGAATAGTTCCAATGGTAGCGGGTGTTGTACATACCGTGGCACAAAACCGACCATTTGCGCGCCTCCATCGCCTCGAAAATCTGCGGGTAATGAACCCAGTTGGCTATCGACAGCGAAACCGTACCGCGAATATTCAACCGGTCAAAGAGCTCGAACATCCGCCACAGGCCCACGCGATTGCCATAGTCGCGCGATCCATAGCCTATAACATCCGGATGCGGCGTGCGTGGCCAGGGGTTGCGAACGGCCGACGGGCGCGGAACGTATTCGTAGTGCTCAACATTGGGCACAACCCACAGGGCCAGCTTCGCGCCGTTTGGCCAAGAAATTTTAGGCCGGTCCGGCCAAGCCGAATAGGGCGCGCGATCGGCATGGGCAAATGGCTGATCTGGCCGCACGGCGTTTCCTCACTGCAAACTGTTTACAGTTGACACTAAACGAGACAGGCTGAGCAGCAACCCCCGGCGCCAGGCAAATGGAAGTCAGATGCGAAAAACCACCCGTCTGAAGACCCTGATCGAAGCGCCCAAATTGCTGGTCATGCCCGGCGCGTATGATGCGCTGTCGGCCATGCTGATCGAGGATGCCGGTTTCGATGCGGTGCAGTGCTCTGGCTTTGGGATTGCAGCCAGTCATCTGGGCCTGCCCGATATCGGAATTCTCGGCTTTCGCGAGATGCTAGACCGAACGCGAGTGATCGCCGGGGCGGTCAATATCCCGAGCATGGCGGACGGAGACACGGGCTTTGGCGATGCAGCTACCACGTGGCACATTGTGCGCGAGTTCGAGGCAGCGGGTGCGGCAGGCATCAATCTGGAAGATCAGGTAATGCCCAAGCGCTGCGGCCATTTCACCGGCAAGGCCGTGATCCCGATGGGCGAGATGGTCGGAAAACTTCGCGCCGCCGCAGACGCGCGCTTAGACAAGGACTTCGTCATCAACGCGCGGACAGACGCGCTGCAACCTTTGGGCGTGGATGAAGCTATCCGACGCGGCAACGCCTATGCCGAAGCCGGCGCGACATTGATCTTCGTGGATGGGATAGAGACCCGCGATGAGGTCAAGCAAGTGATCGCCGAGATCGCGGCGCCCGTTTCGATCAACATGGTAGAGGGGGGGCGCACACCGATGTTTACCTTCACAGAGCTGGAGGAACTGGGCGCCGCCCGCGTCTCCTGCCCTGTCACCACTATCCTTGCGGCCATGAAGGGCGTGCAGCAGGCCTTGGCCACGCTAAAAGATACTGGCGCGCCGGGTTCGCAGCCCGATGCCTTGGCCGGGTTTGGCGAGATCAAAGACCGCCTTCGCGCGCCAAATTTCGAAACACTTGGCAAGAAATTCGCAGGTTAGGAAGGCCGATGTTCGGAAAGATCGTTCCAAACTTCCTGACGCACGATGCGGCCTGCAATCAATTCGAAACGGTCAATGAAACGGACACCCTCGAACGGGGTGCCGTCCACCCAAGCACCGTGAAGCGTGCCACGGCAGCAGACAATCGCTTTATTTTCATCAAAGGCCTCGTCAAACCCCTCAAACGTTTTGCCCACCTGAGAATAGCGCGTCTTGCTCCACTCGAACAATTCCTCGAGCGAGAACATAGTTCGTCCGCTGGGAAAAGTCATTGTGAAGTCTTCGTGCAAATGGCCCTTGGCACGGCCCACGTCGCGCTCCTCCATCGCCGCCAGATAATCCTGGACAACCGCAGCGGCCCCTGGGATCGGTGCGCCAGGAGTGCGCGAACGACCGCCACGCATGTAATTGGTCGGCGAAACTTCCTCGACGACGACGGTAATACCATCAGGCGGGGCCGCAATCGTCGCGCGCACTGCGTCGGTCATGCGCCTCGAAAGGGATGTAATAGTCTCAGCATCATAGCCTTCGATGAGTGTGACTTTGATGACCGGCATGTCTTGCTTCCTCGCTCTGTTCACGCGCATCATATTGCACGGCGCAACCCGTAATCAACAAAGACCCGGAGGGCCCTATGACATTCACCATCAAAATGATCGACCATGTCGTGCTGTATGTCTCGAACATGGAACAGTCCCGGCACTTTTATGAGAAAGTTCTGGGATGCAAACTCGTGCGGCACAATACGAATCTGAACTTGATGCATATGTCCGCAGGCGCCTCAATGATCGATCTGCTGCCAGCGCCCGACCCGGACGCCGGGGGCGCAAATGTCGATCACGTGGCCTTGCAGATCGAACCTTTTGAAGCAGAAACTCTGCTGGCGCATCTGCGCAGCCATGGGGTTGAGCCCACGGAGCCCCGTGACCGGTTCGGCGCAGGCGGCACTGGTCCGTCGCTGACCTTTGAAGATCCGGACGGGAATACGATAGAGCTCAAAGGGCCCGCGCTCATAGAATGATCACGCTCTATGAAAACTTGCGCACAATCGTGTATGCGCCCTTCTATTTGGCGGATCTACGCGGGTTTTGGGCGGATCAGGGATTGGAAGTGAAAATCCAACTGTCCCGCGATCCTGTCGAGACCGCCGAGGGCCTTCTGGCAGGACGCGCCGATATCTCATGGGGCGGTCCAATGCGAGTGATGTTGCATCACGAGCGTGACCCCGATTGCCCGCTCGTTGCGTTTGGCCAGATCGTGGCGCGCGATCCGTTCTTGCTAATCGGGCGCGCACCCAACCCCCGCTTCCGGTTCCAGGACCTGTCAGCCGCACGCTTAGCCGTGGCAACCGAGGTGCCTACTCCGTGGATGACCTTTCAAGACGATCTGACCCGCTCCGGGATAGAGCTTTCGACCCTCGACATTGCGCCCAAAGCCCCAATGCAGACCGCCGCGGCCCGACTTGCGGCAGACGAGATAGACGTCGCACAAGTATTGGAACCATATGCCTCTGCGGCCGTGGCGGAAGGCAGCGCCTATATCTGGCACCGGTTCGCTAGCCGAGGTGATATCGGCTACACCAGTTTCTACACAACACGCGCCTATCTGGAGGCGCATCCTAAGACCTG
>NZ_JBVCWP010000075.1:0-15233 GCF_057460485.1 Boseongicola sp. | reverse complement strand
TTGCACTGAAAAGACAAGTTAATCTCGAAGCTTGAAGGGGAGGGGGTATCGAAAAACCAAATGCCCCCTTTTCGTACCGGCGCGGGTAGCTCAGTTTACACGCCCGCCGATTTGAGAAAAAAAGCCCATATCTCAGCACTGAAAGCAGCATCGAGGATTTGGTTCTTCAGGTCAGAAAAGTGTTAATGTGGATTTGTCACATGAAGGAATAACACATGAGAGTATGCGGATGTGAGATATCGGCACAGGAGGTTCGGCTTGCCGTTGTTTTCTTGAACGATGAAAGCAACGTGGAGATGCTTCGACTAAAGACCACACGAATAGAGCTCGAGGATGATACATCCGAGGCGGAT
The DNA here is from genome assembly GCF_057460485.1 of Boseongicola sp. Lineage (NCBI taxonomy): Bacteria > Pseudomonadati > Pseudomonadota > Alphaproteobacteria > Rhodobacterales > Paracoccaceae > Boseongicola > Boseongicola sp. The sequence goes on along the minus strand of NZ_JBVCWP010000075.1, from coordinate 14,880 downwards.
CTGCGATTATTACTGGCGACTCTTCACGAATTTGCTCGTGAGAACGAGATAGATATCTTTGCAGTCAAAACCCGTGCCAAGAGAGGTAGAATGGCTGGTGGAGCCGTATCCTTCAAAATTGAAACTCTGATCCAGCTCGTGCAAGGATGCCAGACTAGATTTGTCAATCCCGTGGCACTCTCTCACTTTGCTAAGAAAGAGGTCGAAGAATATCCAGAGAAGCTGCCTGTCTATCTGAAGAACGCCTTTCTTTCTGGCGCTTATGCTTTGGCTCAGGGCTGATTTCCAACTTGGGCTGCCCCCACACCATGGTGGTTTATTAGCGGACGTAGGAAGCACCATTGATATCGAGTGTTTGGCCGGTGGCATGAGTTGCCAATCCAGATGCAAAGAAGAAAATCGCATTCGCGATCTCCTCGGCTGAAGCAATTTCACCGTAAGGGAACTCGTTTATCAGCCTTTGCCGAAGTGTTGGATCGTGGTCAAATTCTGACTGTGCCATATCGGTCAGGACAAACCCTGGTGCAACGCCGTACGTGTAGATCCCGCTGCCACTATAAGCCCGCGCTAAGGTATTGGTCAGCGAAACCATTGCGCTCTTGGAGGCTGCATATGACCAGTGCTCCGGGGAGCCTCCGCGAAATGCTGCCCGAGTTGCCACATTTACAATGGAGCTGCCCGCAGGAAACTGAGCCACACAATCCGAATTGAAGCCACACTTGTCGCAGCGATCCTATTGACGACAGCCGCCTTGACTACTGTCAGCGTGCCCGACGAAGCCAATCAGACCACCGATGCGATCAATTCGATGTCACAGCACTCAAACCTAAACAGATGGGATTTCTCTTGAAATCTGACACGCGGGCAAACTCGGCGCGGTTCAGACCTAGCCTATTCCGTCGCAGAATGACCTCATCGAGCCAAGTACAAAGCCAGCACGACTTTCTGGGGATTTCTAACGGAGTTCCGCAGCAAAACATGCTTTTTAGCGTTAGCAAGCTTTAGGCGCGCTACTGTTAATAGTCTTAAAGCCCTGTCGCGTCTGTCGTAGATTGCCCGAATGCGCGAACCGGGATTTCCGATCGCAGACGTAGCCATGCGGGCTTGCCTGGGCATCCAAGCCTGCACCTCTCGCGATGCCTCAATCCAAGCTCTGTCAGCGGCCAGGTAACTTCTGTAGGTCTTGGTCAAGAGGCGGCGACGAAGTTCCAGATCGGTATGCATCTTAGTATTCCCCATTTAATAGTTAGTGAACGCGTGGGACACAGAGACCGCCGCAATTGCGCGACGGTCTGTGGGGGCATCTCGATGACACGTTTTCCAAAATATTATCTGAACATGAAGTGCATCAGACTCACCCTCGTGAAAACTATAGCACAATTACGGCCTATTTTGCAGAGAAAATGTTAGAAGTCTATCGCCCGCCAGAGATTTGGGTTTGGTCGCCCTTCATTCAAGCAGCCTCAGGAAAACGGAAACGCGCCAATAAAGTCGTCAAACGACATTCATCGACGAGCGGTGCTTTCAGACGAAAACGAACAAGTCTCTGCTAGGACAGTCGCTGCCCCTTATGCCCCTCCGAGACCGCGCTATTCGTCGAGAGCGGCGGCGCGGTTCGGCTTAAAGTTTGATCGGAAGTAGAGGCTGCGTTCCCTGTTGAAATAGCTGTAGACAGCTGCGAGCACCGAGGTGAATTTCTGCAGGCTTTCCAGCACCCCACCCTCGTGATCCACCGCCTGCCAAAGTTAGGCGTCTTACCGTTGATCTTCACGAAGGTTTCGTACGGATGCCACTGCCAATTCGAACAAGAACGCATCTGGTGGATACGGCTTTTCCGGATCTCGGCGGCGAACATCGGGGCAAATCTGATCAACCAGAAGCGGCCGGTTTTTCGGCTAACGTCGATCCCGCGCGATTCAGCAGGTCTTCCATATTACGACACGAAAATGAGAACTTGATATACAATATAGCTGGAGAACGGATGATGCCGAGAGAGGTCTTTAAGGAGCGAAATGGGCTACGTTTTGTCATCCCACAAAGCTAGGCCACCGCCCTGCCCGCCTCAAGACAGTTTGCTCCAACTATGCCCTATCTTGAGAAAAATCAAAAAAGCTGGCGATGGGTTTGTGTCAGAATGCGTTTACCAGACCAAGCGGGTGATATGTCTTCGCGTGCCGTGAAATTACTGACGCTTCAAGGGTTCGACATCAAGGTCGCTCCGAGTTTCAAATAGCACTGGCGGGTCCTGTGACGAGTTTTCTATTGGCTGGATTCCTTAGCCTCCCCACAGAGGCGTCCCTGAAACTTGGGCTTAGCGCTCCCTTCACGCGGGTCCTTTCTTATCTGGGGTTAATCTGGTCCTCGCCGTTTTCAATCTTCTGCCCGCATTTTGCGCTCGATGGCGGTCGCGTCCTGCGTGCTTGGCTTTGGCAGAGAACCGGGAATGTCGTCAAAGCCACGGAAATTGCATCGAAGTTCGGACAGAACCTTGCATACATCCTAATCGGGATCGGTATTCTCGTCTTGTTCAGGGGGGCTTTGATCCTGGGACTCTGGCAAATCCTCATTGGCGTGTTTTTGATGACTGCCGCAAAAACCAGCTATGAGCAGGAGGTGAAAAGCTGGCCTTTTCAAACGTGACTGTTGCCGATGCCATGAGCAGTGCCCTTGTCGTCGCAACGCCAGACATGACACTTTCTCATGTGAGAAATAAGATTGTATTGCGGCAAGGGTATCGCTTTCTTCCTGTGGTCGAAAATGGAGTATTGCTCTGCAAAATCGGCCCGATAGTTTTTCGCAGCATCGACCGGGAGCATTGGAGCAGCACAAAGGTAGATGATGTTTTTGTGGACCTAACCAAGGAAACGCTTATCGCTCCGGATATGAAGATTACCGATCTGCTTAAATTGATTGGTACCTTGCATCAGCGCAAGTTTCCCGTCGCAAGGGGTCATGGGTTGGATGGCGTCATTTCACTTACCGACCTGACCCGATTTGTCGCTCTTGCCGCTTTATTCAGCCAAAAATCACAGCCAGAAAACCTATAAACTAAGCGGAGACCCCTTGCGCGATGCGCCCAAGCGCGGCCAGATAGGGCGTGAAGGAGTGTGTCCGCATGTCCCATCGCGACCGCGATAGTGCCATCCTGCGCGCCATAATGACCACCGCCGTCGATGCAATTATTGTATCTGATGCCACAGGTAACATTTTGCGGGCCAGCCCGGCCGCCGAATACCTCTTTGGGTTCGACGAGGGTGAATTGATTGGCCGCGACGTCAAGGTCATCATGCCTGACGAAATGGCGCGTCGTCACGACAGCTTCATGACACGCTACATCCAGACCGGTGAAAAGCAGATCATTGGAAGTGGCCGTCAAGTTGAAGGCAGGCGCAAAAATGGTCAGGTCTTCCCAGTTCTACTCTCTGTGGGGGAGGCACGAGAAGATGACTCACAGATCTTTGTCGCAATCTTACACGATGACACGCGCCGCGTAACAAGCGAAGCCGCTTTATCACGGTCACAAAGGATGGATGCGATCGGACAGATGACCGGTGGTATTTCCCATGATTTCAATAACCTTCTCACAGTCATTATCGGAAATCTCGAACTTCTTGAGATGAATTTGGACAACGATCGCCAGCTGGCATTAAGCAGGGAGGCCTTGCATGCGGCAGAGATGGCCGCCGCGTTAACGTCGCGCCTGATGGTGTTTGCGCGACAAGTAAACCTTAAACCTGCCCCATCGGACCTGTCCGAAATCTGCCGAGCTGCGATGACGTTGCTGGAACGCATAATTGGATCAAAATACGCTATCGCAACTGAGTTCACGGCAGATGCAAGCCCCGCTCTTGTCGATCCGGTGCAGCTTGAGACCGCCCTGGTCAACCTTGCGCTGAATTCCCGTGACGCAATGCCAGAGGGTGGTGAACTGCTCATATCGGTCTCGGACATCATCATCATCGACGACAGCTATATGGCTCAGGAAGCAGATGTCTCCCCGGGCCACTACGTCCGCATTTTGTTCACCGACGACGGCCACGGGATGACCGAAGATGCTCAGAAACGAGCATTCGAGCCGTTTTTCACCACGAAGGCCGAGTCCCACGGCACTGGCTTGGGTCTTGCGATGGTTTATGGATTTGTGCGCCAATCGGGTGGCCACATCACGCTTTACAGCGAAGTTGGCTATGGAACGAGCTTTGGCCTATATTTTCCCGCCATTCTTTCAGGCGCCGACGTCCTGGAAGCCCCGCCGCCGCCCATCGCGAACATACCGCCCCGCGGCTACACTCCTTGTATTCTTGTGGTCGAAGACAACGCGAAAGTAAGAAAAAACTCACTCGAACGCCTGACCGCGCTGGGGTATCGGGTACTGTCCGCAGAGACAGCGGACAACGCCTACGAAATGCTCAAGAGCGGCACGCCTGTCGATCTGCTTTTTACCGACGTGATCATGCCAGGAAAGATGAACGGCTTCGATTTGGCCGCCAAAATTTTTGAAGAATTTCCGCGAGTGAAAGTATTGCTGACGTCAGGCTACACCAGCGATGTTTTTAGCAAGAAAATTCCGCAGGAAGCGGACTACGACATACTTCAAAAGCCTTATCGCCAAAGCCAACTCGCCACACGCATTCAAACGCTTTTGGACGATAAACCCGACTGAGCCCGCGTCACGTCACAGGCAAAGCTGTACCCCACACCGCGAACTGTTTTGATCAACGTTGGGTTTGCTGGGTCGCGTTCGACTTTTTTTCGTCGCCACGCGACTTGGTTGTCAACAGTCCGGTCCAGTGGATTCTATCCAACACCGCCTGTCAGATCCATCAATCGATCGCGCGACATGATCCGTTTTGCGTTCTCAAGGAACACTTGCAGCAAGCGGAAATCACCGCTCGTCAGATCGCAAAGCTTTCCCGTCCTGTCAAAAAGCTCGAAACGCTCCGGAATAATTCTCAGGCCGTCGAACTCGTACGTCGGCGATTGTGTTGTCTCGACCGCCGCTTCGCTCACAGGGACTTGCGTATCGACGATTTGCCCGGATGACCTGCGAATGACAGAACGCACACGCGCCAAGACCTCACGAATGTGAAAGGGCTTTGTGATGTAGTCATCCGCGCCAAGTACCAAACCGACGACCCGGTCCACGACGTCATCGCGTCCAGTGACCATAACAATTGGAACAGAAGAAACGTCGCGGATTACGCGCGCCACATCAAGCCCATCCTCAAAACCAAGTTGAAGATCGAGGGTGATCAGGTCGAGCCGTTCGCGTGTCAGGAAGGAGAGTACCTCCGCCGCGGTTGCCGCCTCTTGCACAGAAAAACCCGCATCCTCGAATACATTCCGAAGAAGCGCTCGGATTATTTCATCGTCGTCGACAACAAGAATACTGAGCGGAGCGTTTCCGATAGCTATGTCTAACCTTTGATGATGATCACCAGATGGTGGTTCATCCAATACTCCCAAACCCAAACATACATAAAAATACAATTTATGACACTGTTGAAGATAATGTGGTGACGAACCGTGCCGATGATCCCCTTACCAAAAGGGGGTCTGTCATGTATGTCACCATTTCAAACGAACACAAAGACCAAGCTTTTTACGAGCAAACTACTGAGACGATATCGCACCTGCGGCCGATCAGAGCGGCGTGTGGGAAACATGTCTTCCGCGAGGGTGATAAGGTCGACCGTATCTATGTTGTCGTGTCCGGCGCCGTCAAGCTGACACGTTTGCTGGAGGACGGGCGTCGGCAGATCATTGCTTTTGGGTTTCCAGGTGACATGGTTGGCTTCCCAAGCCATGGGCGTCATCACACAGATTGCGAGGCCTTGACGACGGTTCAGTTGGAGCCGTATCGGTTTTCCTCTCTTGAAAACGGGACGGGAGATCCTGTCCTTCACAAGGCATTCGTTCAAGCTGCACTACGAGAGATCGCCGCGATGCAAGATCACTTTGTGATGCTTGGTCGAAAATCTGCTACAGAAAAGGTCGCTTCATTCCTCGAAACAATGGCGCAGCGACTTGGTGAGCCTGTTGGTAACTACAGGCAAATTTCGCTGTCTATGAGCCGTGCTGACATCGCCGACTTCCTGGGCCTAACGACCGAGACCGTCAGCCGAACAATCAGCCTGTTTCGCAAGAGGCAAGTCATCGCACTTTATGGGGCACACACAGTGGTTGTTTTACGACCTGACGCGCTCCATGCGATCGCTAATAGAGATCGGGGCTGAAGATATCTCGGCCAGCGGCTCCAGAGCACGGCGAAAACCGCACTGCCGTCAAGGCTTGGGCCAAAGAGCGCGCAAGTGTTCGGACAGACACGCTCTAATATCGTCAACTTCACCACGACCGATCCGGTTGTTCAAAAGCTCGAAGACATAGCGTGTGTCTTCGACGCCCCTGTATTCCGCATCGTCGCCCATTTTTCCTGCGATCTCTGCTGCGAAATCTTCCAATTTGCGGGCCGCGACCTTCGACCTCGTCGGTACCCATCCCTCAAACAGCATACCACGAAGCAGCAACGGAAGCTGAGCCGAAAACTGTGCCAGTTCGTCTGTCGACAGCCGATCCCGTATCTGGTGAAATACGGTCCGCATTAACCTTAGGGCACTTCGTTTGGATGCCCACCCCAATCGTTCGCTCAATTCGTTGATCCATTCGTGTGTCAGTTGCACTGTGTGATCAATTACCTCAAGGCCTTGCGCAGACATGCAGTTTCCCTTCGTTATGGTTTCAATCTTCGATAGGTTTCATATCGACGTCGTACGCTGGATCAGGATCGGTCACGAAGCTTGTAAATACGCAGCGCGCAAAGGCACCGACTCCGATCAGAACCAATGTAAAGTTGGCGACCCAGCCGATGAACGGGATAAAGTTCAGAAGCGCAACTACAGTTACAGCGGCCGCGAGCAGGAGGAGTCTGATCAGACCACCTGGATCTTTTGCCCCACCCAACGCGTCCCAAGCCAACATTGCGACAGTGTAGCTGGCAAGCGCATATCCAAGCGTCCATGTCACCACAATCACTAGCAAAACGATCGGAACAAATGGCAATCCGACAATGGTCAAAGCCGCGATCGGCACCAGTCCGAACAGAAGTGACAGCCCTATGACCCCCAGTAACATCGAACGACCGGGCGCTGCGGCGATCCCCAAACGCATGCGCTCAAGCTGCTTTGGCGCGAAACCAAGCGCAAGTGCACCAAGAACCAGAAAGAATAGAAGTGAGATCAGAAAGGCGCCCAGAACAGACGCAAACGTCGGAAAAGCTGGCATATCTGCGCCCGGCCATGCCTCGCGGAACTCGTCCCAATCCGCATCGATGTCGAGCTTTGAATACTGAACACGGTCTGCGGACGCCACACTTTCGGGAACCGCAACGCGATTGTCGGTGCTGTAGGAAAGGGTGCCGCCGACCGATGCATTCTCTCCAAATTGCAGCGAACGGGCCGCTATCCGGACGTCACCTTCGATGGGGGCATTCAGAATGACACTGCGTGCCATGACAGAAAGCGCCCCTTTGACCGGACCTTCGATCGTCACGCTATTGCCAAGTAGGCGGACATTCCCTGCGGTCTCGGCGCTAGGCGTGGTTCGAACCGTAAAGCCAACTGCCGTAGTATCTCCGGCGACCGTCGAGGCTATATCTACTGTTGCACCTGCAGCATAGAGGTCCTGCGCTACACTGACGCTGACAAATATTGTGAAACCGGCAGCATGCAAATCGCCCAGGGTCGTTCCCCCAAGCTTGGCTGATTGCCCTGCAACGAATGTATCGCCTGCGGTGTTGATATCGCTCAGCAGTGTTTCACCGCCTAGGAACGTATCGCCGCCGTTGCGTAATATCATCTCCGCGGCGGCGACGGGCAATGAAATTGCTGTCAAAAGCAAGAATAGTCCTAAGGCGGTCAGCTTCACGGCGCTTTCCTTTCAGAAGTCAAAACCTGCCTACTATGAATGAGGTCGCTAACTTTTGATCGCGATCAATCGGTAGCCCGATTTGATTTGGTAAAATCTCGTCATCACCCAATCCAGCCACACGAAAGAGTTTCGTATATCACAGAGCCAAGTCCCCCGTCCGATGACCGACCGTAGCGCGCAGCCGTTCTTACAAGCGATGCATCAAGAGATGAACGCATTTCTGGACAAACTCCACGGACGTCAACTTGCGGAAGTCAGTGACTTTCTTGACTCCTGGGGCGTCACATCTTTTCCCGTGCTCGACATCGCCGAGACCGATGGTGAAATTGAAGTCACAGCAGAATTACCAGACATCAAAGAAGAGGATCAGGATATTTCGATCTCTCAAGGCGCCCTGTTGATAAAGGGCGAAAAGTCGAGCGATCACGAAAAGACCATGAAGGACTTTCATGTTGTTGAGCGGCGTTACGGGAGCTTCGGTCGACAAATCCCTCTCGGGTTCACGCCAGATGCTGACGCGGTCGAAGTTGTGTTTGCCGATGGCGTCTTGAAACTCACGATCGCCAAGCCTGCCGAGGCAAAAAGCGATGTTCGAAAAATCGAGATTTTCAAGATTTAGGAGAAACTGGGCTGCGATATGCAGTCCATTTGTCATAGGAAGGAACAGAAAATGGCTCTGAAAACACTTCTAGTTTGCCTCACGTCTCGTGAAACTGCCGAAGCTGCAATGAAAGCGGCCGTACCGCTTGCAAGGGCACAGCAAGCGCACTTGATTGGATTGCATACGCTGGAAGCGATACTGGTCTACCCGGGCATCGCCTTACACCTTCCCGGGTCCTCCTTTTCTTCTTTTAACCACAGCCAAGACGCGGAAGCCGTGGAGATCGAAACGATCTTTCGCAAATACACAGAGAACGAGGACTTCCCAAGCGAATGGCGTCTGCTGAAAGCCGAGTCCACAACCGCCTCTGCACGCATTATCGACTGTGCCCGTGCAGCTGACCTTGTTGTCATGGCAAAAGATGAGGCAAACAGCGCTCAATGGGATCAGGATACCGTGCAGGCGCAGGTAATACGCCAAAGCGGTCGGCCGGTGATCATCGTGCCGCCTGGATATGAGGGCTCAACGATCGGCGACAATATTGTACTAGGCTGGAGCAATACGCGCGAAGCAACCCGTGCCGCCCACGATGTCCTGACCCTATTTAGCAATGACAGCAAAGTCAGTATCGTTCGTGTGGATCACGGCGGTGGTCGCGAAATGGAGGATTACGCGATCATCGATCTTGCGGCTGCGTTTGATAGACACGGTGTAAGCGCGATCGTCAGCCATCTGGATGGCTCAGGAAACGACGTCCCGGCAGTCCTTTTGAGACATGCCTTCGAACAGGGGGCCGATCTGATCGCAACGGGCGCGTTCGGGCATTCGCGGTTCTATGACTTCGTCAGCGGGGCGGTCACCCAGGCACTTTTGAGAGACGCTGAACTACCGGTTCTGTTCAGTCGGTGACTGACCGTGCCGAACATGCGGTCGGATAAATGCCGTCCCATGCGCATCTTACAGCGCGCTACGACTGATGGATGCCGAGCAACCCTGAGTCTACAATGGCCAGTTCAGATCGACTGCTTTCTTCGTGACAATTAAACGCCCGGTGATTGACAAACATCAATCTGCATATCCACGAATCTCCAATGTTTGCTCTAGAGCCATCGTTTTGGCATGATATTTTCACGTCCCGTTGATCTTGCTCAAGTCGTTCCGCCAAGGCCGCGCCAATGTTGGTGCGAAACTCGTCATAAGGAACGCAAATCATGGACCAGACTCCCCCTGTCGTTGTAAATCTCTCTGATGTGAAACGCGGCGATGTAGGCCTGGTCGGCGGTAAGAACGCATCGCTGGGCGAGATGATCAGTACTCTTGCGCCCAAGGGCATATTGGTACCGCCCGGATTTGCGACGACTGCAGACGCGTTTCGTGAATTCGTCTCATCAAACAATCTGAACGCCGAAATTTTGCTCCACCTTAGGGCGCTGGCCGACAACAAACTCAGCCTGCAAAATGCAGGAAAACGTATCCGAACACTTGTTCTGGGGGGCGATTGGCCTGAACAAACTGCCGCTGCCATTGTCACTCAATACCGTGCGTTGGGAGCCGCGTTGAATGAAACGGATATCCCTGTTGCGGTCCGTTCAAGTGCAACCGCGGAAGACCTGCCGGATGCCAGTTTTGCCGGCCAACAAGAGACTTTCCTGAATGTGATCGGAGAGACCGCACTGCTGGAGGCCTGCAAGCGGTGCTATGCGTCCCTCTTCACAGATCGCGCAATTTCCTATCGCCAGATCCAAGGCTTCGAGCACGACCAAGTGGCCCTATCTGTCGGCGTTCAGCAAATGGTGCGCGCAGATACCGGCGGATCTGGTGTGATGTTTTCGATCGATACGGAATCCGGATTTCCGGATGCCGTGCTGATCAACGCAGCATGGGGTTTGGGTGAAAATGTCGTGCAAGGGGCCGTTGACCCTGACGAATATCAGGTCTTCAAGCCTTTCTTAGACAATCAAACTCTCACCCCGATCCTTGAAAAAAGGTTGGGCGCTAAAGAGATCAAGATGATCCATGACCGCGATGGCACACCCCGAAACGTCCCCACGTCTAAGGCCGAACGGCAGAGCTTTGTGTTAAGCGAAGCAGAAATCCTTTCGCTTGCGCGACAAGCCGTGACTATCGAAGACCACTACGGACAACCCATGGACATGGAATGGGCACGCGACGGTGTGACGGGCACGCTCTATATTGTCCAAGCCAGACCCGAGACAGTTCAATCCCGGGCGGATCACGGGACACTGAAAAGCTATACCGTAAAGGCTCCAGGGCGGGTCCTTGTGAACGGTTTGAGTGTCGGGAGTGCAGCGGTTACCGGGCGTGTATCGATCATCGAAAGCGCGGATGATATCGAGAATTTTGTCGATGGATCAGTGCTGGTCACCAGTACAACAGATCCCGACTGGGTGCCAATCATGAAACGCGCGGCAGCAATCGTCACAGATCATGGTGGCCGCACATCGCATGCCGCCATCGTAAGCCGCGAACTTGGATTGCCAGCCATCGTCGGATGCGGCGACGCCACTCATATCCTGCATGACAAGCAGGATGTAACGGTCTCTTGCGCCGGCGGCGAAGAAGGCGTGGTGACCGAAGGCATCTCGGACATCGCAATCGTAGAAGAGGCCCTCGGAACACTTCCCAAAACCAGGACCAAAGTCATGATGAACCTCGCCAATCCAAGTGCTGCATTGCGCTGGTGGCAGCTGCCCGTCGAAGGTGTTGGCTTGGCCCGAATGGAGTTTGTTGTGAATGGCGAGGTGTGCATTCATCCGATGGCCCTGGCGCATATCGAGCGGGTCAGCGATGCAAACACGCGCGCCGAAATCAAGCGCCTGACCGCCGGCTACAACAGCATGCCCGAGTATTTCGTTGACCGCTTGTCGCGAGGTTTGTCGCGGATTGCGGCGTTTTGCTACCCAAGGCCCGTGATCGTACGGATGAGTGATTTCAAGACAAATGAATACGCCGAACTGCTTGGTGGCCGCGATTTCGAACCTCACGAGGAAAACCCGATGCTCGGCTTCCGCGGGGCGTCGCGTTATTACTCGGAAAACTACAAGGACGGTTTTGCGCTCGAATGCCAGGCAATCGCGCGACTTCGCGGGCAGATGGGCTTCGACAATGTGGTCGTCATGATCCCTTTTTGTCGCACACCCGAGGAAGCAGACCGTGTTTTAGCCGTGATGGCCGAGAACGGGCTGACACGGGGGAAAGACGCGCTTGAGGTTTATGTCATGTGCGAAATCCCGGCCAACGTTGTGCGCGCAGAGGAGTTTGCGTCGCGTTTTGACGGGTTTTCCATTGGATCAAACGATTTGACGCAACTCACGCTTGGCATAGACCGGGATTCAGACGCGCTCGCTCCTCTGTTTCGCGAAGACGACCCTGCCGTACTTTGGATGATCGAGACCGTGATCCGCAAGGCACACAAAGCCGGTTCAAAAGTTGGCTTCTGCGGTCAGGCACCGAGCAATGATCCAGCCTATGCCAAACACTTGGTAAAGTTCGGAATCGACAGCATCTCAGTAACGCCTGACAGCTTTGTGCAGGTCCTGCGGAATGTGTCGAAAGCTGAAAATGTTTAGTCTTCCGGGCTGATATGCCGGGCCGCTGCAGGCCCGGTTTATTCCTTAACGTAGGGTTTTCCATCCGCCGCTGGCGGCCGCGCCCGCCCCACAACCCCAGCCACGAAGACGATCGTCGCGATGTAAGGAGCCACCGCCGTCAATCAGTGAATTTATGTTGGCATCATAGTCAGTTTCAGCTTTGAGACTCGAGAAAGCGGCCCCCTATTCCAAAGTCCGCCTTAGCATCCAAAACGCCCTTCCATGCGGTTTGGTTGAAACTGTTGACGTCGATGCCACCGGTATCGGTCACCTGGCAGGCTGTGAATGCTGCCGGCGAACTGCCCATTGAAATCACAAGCCCGGCTGCCAGTGCGACCCTTTTTGAAAACGAAGATGTCATAGCGCCTTTCCTCCTCATAACTGTTGTCACATCTATCCGTTGGCTCCTTCGACGCACGCTCGTGGGGAATATCAATTCTCAGCGTCAGTCTTTCTTCCGGGTTGCAGCCAACCGTAGCACCGCCGCCAGGATTGCCTGAGCGAGGACCGGCGAATTGCCGGTACCGATAAAGGTATCGCTGTCGCGCACATCGCTTTCCCGCAACGTGCAGCGCCAGTTGCCATTCTTTTCATTCGCGCGTCCGTGGATGTTTACGACCCAATTCGGATAGGCCACGTCCGCTATATGCACTGCCCCGTCTGTGGTACTGATTTGGACAGGGGCCATGACTTCGTCGGGAACCGCCTCGGGCAAGAGATATGCAAGGGCGTGCGCAACGCCGTCATATTCAGCGAGGCTCAGGTGAGCCTTTGCTTCCAGCTCTTTGATCAAGATGTCCAGTTCGGGGTCTTTCATGGGTTCACACTCCATATTGGTGATTTGGGAATCAAATTTCGGCAAAGCCAACAACTTAGTTCTTACCGTAAACTTTCGTGCATTTCGGACAGGTCGTGTAGAACATGAAGAACTGCTTTGCCGTATATCCGGCAGCTTCAGCGGCGGTTTTCATCTCGAGCATCCAATCCCATGCATGCCTATATGACCCCTCAAAAATGCGGGTGATGAAGTCGCCGCTCAGCGTCGTCATCTCTTCGTCAGCCACGTCGCCTGTCACGGCGAAGTAGTGATCGCTTTCGCTCGAAGACAGATCCCGGCTGAGAGTAAGGTAGCTGTCAGCGTCCTGTGCCGCGGCGTCTTCAATATGCTCTTGAACCCGAGAGAAAACGCTTCCCATATTGATTGGCACCTGCAGAACGCTGCGGGATTTCGCCCGAACAAATCGCTTGTCCTTGAAATGCAGAGGGCGGCCATCCCAAACCTCATGGTTGAACTTTGGACAGCATCCCATTGTTTCGGCTGACATATTCATCGTCGGTAAAACGTTGGTTTCCATGGATCAGCCTCCAGTGTTTCGGCTTCTGAAGACATACTATCCGACCCGATCCGTACGAGATTGATTTTGGTCAACCGGAGACGAACCATAAAGTTCCACTGTTATCTCCTCTATCGCATAGGTGATGTTCTCTACCCGCGCGAGGCAGCCTTCAACTGGACAGGGCACGCCATCGAGCGCGCCTCGATCCTGCATAACAGAGGGGGAAAGCGCCCCGATAAAGTCTTTGTCACAATGGGACGGGCCAAGGCAATCCGCTATGAAATCTTCCACGACGTCGACGCGAACAGGGTTGGAAAATGAGGAAATACTACGGTCATTGAGAAGCGCCGTCGCTTTTTGAGCGGCACTGCAGGCCAGTTCAGCATGCTCTTCTTGCTGATACGTGACAGTTACATTCACGGCACCACAAATACGCGTTTCACCATGTGCGGGAAGCGCCAGCAAAGTCTGCCCTGCGACGACAGCCGTGATTTTAGATCTTTGAAGTTCCATCTTTGCCGGAAAACCAATGCTTATAGGGAGACAGGAGACAGCTATCATGAGGGATTAATCTGACTTTGACCCAAGTCAATCGGTCATCCTTCTGTCTCGCGAGGACTCTATTTGAGAACGTTCCTATCTCTGCGCGGCTTGGCCGAATGGTTTTTGCGGCACGAAGATATTGGCGTGGAGCGCGGCATGCGTGAGCGCGATGGTTTGCAGTTCAGAATAGCCGATACCGGTCCTTAGCTCTTGGAGACCTTGAGGTTTTTTTATTTTTGGATGGATTAAAGATAATAGGCGCGGGATAGAATTCGGCTGCGGGCAATCGCTTCTCCGCCAAAGTTTCCCGCTTCATAGCTTTCGGCTTTGAACTGATCACCCCAGATAGGCATTTCTGACCCATGGCCGCGCAGCCGAACGCCTGTGCGTCCGTCAATCGTTTGGATCACATCTAGCATTGGGAAATCACCGTCGTTTCGGGCTGCCAATAGCGATAGGTCAGGCACCTTGACGGACATGAACTCGACCATCGGGCCGTCGCCAGTCCCGGAGACGCCGTGACACGCTGCACAGGCATTTACGTCCTCTTCACGAACAGTGTCGCCGGCCCAAAAGGGCTGAAGCTGACATCGCGATGTTTTCCGCCGCCAAACAAACAATTTTAGGAACTGAAACTGACATTTCGCTCTCCTGAACTATTCCTCTTGGTGCCTCGTTATATCGTCAATCGCAGTTGAACAGATTGATTGGAGCCAATGGCAATGGCCCGCTGTCTATATGGAACCTTTGGACCAGGCATGAAAATGCTCCGCTCAGGTGATATTCTGAACGAGGCTTTACATCGCCCCTCGTCGCTACTGGTGCGAGACCGGTACGCTGCAACCATGAGGCATGAGATCGG
>NZ_JBVCWP010000074.1:0-15250 GCF_057460485.1 Boseongicola sp. | reverse complement strand
GCTGGCGTCTGCCCTTGAGATGCGGCCCGAGCGACGCGTTATCTTAAGCGATTCCGGGAACTTCCCCAGTGATCTGTATATGGCTGACGGGCTTGTTAAGTCACTTGATCGCGGACTTGAATTGAAGATCGTCGCGCCGAAAGAAGTGGCCGACCATATTGACGAGACAGTCGCCTGTCTGATGTTGACCGAAGTAGATTACCGCACGGGGCGACGCCACGACATGCCTGCATTGACCACAAAGGCCCACAAGATGGGTGCTTTGGCGATATGGGACTTGGCGCATTCCGCAGGTGCATTTCCGGTCGATGTACTTGGGGGCGGCGCGGATTTCGCCGTGGGGTGCACGTACAAATACCTGAACTCCGGCCCCGGCGGCCCTGCCTTCATCTATGTAGCACCCGGGATCACCGAAGATGTCCGCCCGGCATTGTCGGGATGGTTGGGGCATGAAGCTCCGTTTGCCTTTGATCTGGATTACCGCGCCGGTGCGGGCATTGACCGGATGCGGGTCGGCACGCCTGCGATGCTGCAGATGGCGGCTCTTGATGCAGCACTGGACGTCTGGGACAACGTCGATATGGACGATCTGCGGGCACGATCAATTGAGCTGATTGATCTGTTTATCGCCGAGGTCGAGGCACGCTGCCCGGCCGTGACGCTGGCTTCGCCGCGCGATGGTACAAAGCGTGGATCGCAGGTCGGCTTCCGCCACCCCGAGGGCTATGCCGTGATGCAGGCGTTGATCGCTCGCGGTGTAATAGGTGATTTCCGCGCGCCAGACATCATGCGCTTTGGCGTGACGCCACTTTATATTAGCGAGGCAGAAATTCTTGGCGCTGTCGGACATCTGGAAGAGATATTGAACACCAACGAATGGGACACGCCGGTCTTCAGGACGCGTGCTGCGGTGACTTAATGCGTGAATGGGAACCAACGGACGCTGAGGCGAGCTATGCGGTTTACTATCAGGCCGTCCATAGTGGCGCGGGCAATCACTATTCCCCCGATCAGCGGCACGCATGGGTGCCATCTCCGGTGTTGCCGGAATGGTGGTTGCCACGGCTGTCGGCATCCAAGGCCTGGGTAACCTCAGACGAGCACGGATTGACCGGATTTATCAGCCTGCACGAGGTCGGATATCTTGATATGTTTTTCGTCGCCCCCCGCGCACGCGGGAATGGCACAGCATCACAATTGTATGAAAGGCTGTTGGAACAGGCCCGCGAGACTGGTCTTGATCGCCTGGCCACGCATGCAAGTCATTACCTGCGCCCGTTTCTTGAAAAACGCGGCTGGCACGTTTTGGCAATAGAGGCC
This sequence comes from Boseongicola sp., assembly GCF_057460485.1. Lineage (NCBI taxonomy): Bacteria > Pseudomonadati > Pseudomonadota > Alphaproteobacteria > Rhodobacterales > Paracoccaceae > Boseongicola > Boseongicola sp. The sequence goes on along the minus strand of NZ_JBVCWP010000074.1, from coordinate 13,930 downwards.
GTGACGCGTTTGGAAGTCGAGCTTGAGCGGTTTGAAATGGAACTGCCTCAGGTTGACAGCCAGGTCTCGTAATCGCTGACAAGAAGATGCGTGGGAGCCACGTCTTCCTCGATTGCCGCAAACCGTCCAATGGGATCGCGGAAGAGGTTGTCAGTCACATCGTCGTTGACGGTAGAGACCTCGCCAATCAGCACATCGCCCCCTTCGCCCCAGAACGAATGCCAGTCGCCGGGCATCAACGTCACGCTTTCGCCTGGAGCAAACATCAGTTTCTCACCGGGACCGAAAGGTCGCTCGATCCCGTCGCAAAGCACCATGCCACCTCGATCTTCTGCGAAGTTGCCTTGGTCGTCGGATCCAAAAAGCTCGATCACCATCGTCGCGCCGCCACGATTGATGATATCTTCGGATTTGATCACATGGGTGTGCATCGGGCTGATCTGGTCTTGGCGCGAAATCAGCAGCTTTTCTGCGTAGACCATGCCGCCGCCGCGCTGCAAGTCAGCCAGTGACCCGTTCCGAAGCGTGAATAGAAACAGGCCCAGCGCATTGAAATTTCCCTGACCGTAATCTGTGATGTCCCAGCCCATCCGGGCATCGACGATCCGGCGTGCATCGCTACGGGCGCGAAATTCGTCCGCAGACCAGTAGGCAAAAGGTGGAAGGGTAAAGCCGTGGTGACGGATAAGATCATCCGCCGAGGCCATGATGTCATTTATTGCCGAGCGCTTCATGACGCAAGTTTACGATGGTCCGCCGAGAAAATCACGCGCTTTTCAGACGCGACGTGCGATCGCTGGATTTCCACGCAACAAGCGCTTGTCCGAAGGCTTCAAACAGCGGGCGCGACACCGGATCTTCGGCCGCCTTGTATTCCGGGTGCCATTGGACCCCAAGCGTGAAGCCCGGCGCACCGTCCACGTAAATCGCCTCGGGTGTGCCATCGTCGGCCCAACCGTCGATCACGATCCGGTCGCCTTTATCCTTGATCCCCTGACCGTGCAGCGAGTTGGTGCGCACAACTTCCGCCCCCATAAGACGGTGGAACATGCCGTCCTTTGTGAACGTGACGTTCTGGCAGATTTCAAATTTTTCTTCGATTGTCCCGTCGGGTGGCATCCGGTGGTTCACCCGGCCCGGCAGGTCCCGGATTTCAGGATGGAGCGAGCCGCCCATGGCGACGTTCAATTCCTGAAAGCCCCGGCAAATCGAAAGGATCGGCTGCCCACGCGCCACACATTCGCGGATCAAAGGCATCGTCACACTGTCGCGCGCCTCGTCAAAGGCGCCATGCGCCTCGGTCGGTTCTTCATTGTAGTGCTCTGGATGGATGTTTGCGCGCGCGCCAGTGAACACAAAACCGTCGCAGGCCGCCATCAGGTCAAATACATTCACCAATGCAGGGTCCGTCGGCACGATTAACGGAAGTGCGCCGGAAACATCGCAGACAGCCTCGCTGTTCATCCGACCGCCTGAATGGGCCGGATATTCATCATTAACTAGGAAGAAATTCCCGATAATGCCAACAACTGGTCGCACGCGTGATATCCCCTTCGATTGAGGACTTTCTAAGCGAAAGACTTATCCTTGATAACTGCACCACGCGCACAAGGACCTGTGCGTCACGTGCATTTTTGCACGCTCAGCCCAGTTTTCCCGTCGTTGCCTATTGCGAGGCTTTCAGTTCCAACCGGCGACGATGCAGAACCGGCTCGGTATAGCCGGACGGCTGCGTACGCCCCTCAAAAACCAGTTCGCAGGCAGCCTTGAAGGCAATCCCGCCGAATCCGGGTGCCATCGGGCGGTACAAGGGATCTGAAGCGTTCTGGCCGTCAACGACCTCTGCCATGCGCTCCATGATTTCCCGCACTTCATCGCGGCTGATAACATCGTGGTGCAGCCAGTTCGCGATATGTTGCGCCGAGATACGGCAAGTCGCGCGATCTTCCATCAGGCTGACATTGTTGATGTCCGGCACTTTCGAGCAGCCAACACCCTGATCAATCCAGCGCACCACGTAGCCAAGAATGCCTTGCGCGTTGTTTTCGACTTCACGGGTGATCTGGCGTTTGTTCCACATCTGAAATGACGCCAGCGGGATATCGAGAATCTGGTCGACGTGCGCGCGCGCGCCCACTGCTTTCAGCTTTGCCTGAACGGCAAAGACGTCGACTTTGTGATAGTGCAGCGCGTGCAGTACCGCCGCCGTCGGAGACGGAACCCAGGCGCAATTTGCGCCGGCTTGCGGATGTTCGATTTTGGATTGAAGCATCGCAGCCATCAGATCTGGCATGGCCCACATGCCTTTGCCAATCTGAGCCTTGCCGGACAGTCCACAGGCGAGACCAATATCGACGTTGCTGATTTCATAGGCCGAAATCCAAGCTTTACGCTTGATCCAGTCTTTGCGGCTGAAGGGGCCCGCTTCCATCGAGGTGTGCAGCTCGTCGCCGGTCCGATCCAGAAAGCCGGTATTGATGAAGGCCACGCGCGACTTCGCGGCGCGAATACATTCCATCAGGTTCACCGACGTGCGGCGTTCCTCATCCATAATGCCAAGTTTGACCGTATCTTGCGGCAAGCCCAGCGCTTTTTCGACATGGGTGAATGTGTCGTCAGCAAAGGCGACCTCTTCCGGGCCGTGCATCTTTGGCTTCACCACATAGACCGAACCCGTGACGGAATTCCCGCCGTCCCGTGCCAGATCGTGCTTGGCGATCAAGGCGGTGATCATGGCGTCCATCAGACCTTCGAATATCTCGTGTCCACCGCGGTCAAGGATAGCCGGATTGGTCATTAGGTGACCGACATTGCGCACCAGCATAAGCGCGCGCCCCTTCACCGTGACATCGCCGCCATCTGGGCCGGTAAAGGTCTTGTCGGGGTTAAGGGCACGGGTAATTGTTTTCCCGCCCTTTTCAAAAACGTCCGTGAGGTCGCCCTTCATCAGGCCAAGCCAATTGCGATAGGCCTGCACTTTGTCTTCGGCATCGACGCATGCAACGGAGTCTTCGCAATCAAGGATGGCGCTGACGGCGGCTTCAAGACGGACATCCGCAAGGCCCGCCTGATCGCGGCTGCCAATCGGGTGTGTGCGATCAAAGACCAATTCCGCATGGAGGCCGTTGTTGCACAGCACGATTGCCGTGGGCGCTTTGGGGTGGCCCTGAAAGCCGACAAACTTCGAGGGATCGGCAAGGGGTTGGTCATCAACGAGGAGCGCCCCGTCATGAACATAATAGCGGCGGGCATCGGCGTGGCTTAGGCCCTCAAGGGCAAAGGCTTCGTCGAGAAACACCCGCGCTTTTGCGACAACGCGTGCGCCGCGGCCCTTGTTATAGGCCCCTGATGGCCGCGTTCCGTCGGTTGCATCAGTGCCATAAAATGCGTCATACAGACTGCCCCAGCGCGCATTTGCGGCATTGAGCGCGTAGCGTGCATTGGTGATCGGCACGACAAGCTGTGGCCCCGGCACTCTGGCAATCTCGGGATCTGTGTTGGTTGTGGTGATCTCGAAGGCTTCGCCAACAGGCACGAGATAGCCGATCTCGCTTAGAAACGTCGTGTAAGCAGCATGGTCATGGGGCTGGTTGCGATGGCGGATATGCCAGTCATCGATCTGCGTCTGGATCGCTTCACGTTTTTCGAGGAGCGCGCGGTTTCTTGGCCCAAACTCATGCACCAGTGTGCTGAGGCCGGCCCAGAACGCATCCGCCGTCACGTCGCTGCCCGGAAGGGCTTCGGTTTCGACAAACTCTGCAAGCTGTGTGCTTACGGCAAGCCCTGCTCGATCAACGCGTTCCGACATGACTGAAGCTCCCTAAAATTTTGTAAGGGGACGCTTAGAATACTGTCCAACCGGAGGCAAGAGACGGTATACTCAGGTATTCTGCGCGCGACGACACCGCTCGGAGCAATATTTGACCTCATCCCAGACCTTGGCCCATTTCTTACGCCACTCAAAAGGACGACCACATGTAGCACAGACCTTGGACGGCAGATTGGCTTTCGTCTGTTTTGCCATTTCGCTTGCCAATCCCGCTTTGCTAAGCCACCCAAATGCAGATGCCCGATACATTTACACATAGACGCACATCGCGAAATGCCACCAGCTATGCGCTGGTTGGCGGTGCAATCGTTGTTTTGTTGGTGATGATCGTCTGGCTTGAGGCGCATCCGTTGATTGTCGCGCTCTTTGGGGTGCTGATCGCGCCGGCAATCTGGACGATTATGGCAAACACCGAAGCCAAGCTAACGGTCACAGATGATGCAATATCCTGGCAGGTGGGCGCGCGTGGCGATGAAGTGGAGTTAAGCGACATCGACTATATGCGCGCACGCACCGCGCTTGATTTGTCTCAGCGGGTTGCCCTGTTTCGCCATTCCGGGCCGAAACTGCACATTCCGGGGCCGTGCCTGCCATCGGGGCGGCAGTTGGACGAAGCTTTGGGAGCGCGCAACGTTACGGTGAAACGCCTTTTCTAGGCCGGAAAACGCATTTTATTCGGCAAGGCCCGGCAAAAATGACCGCTTTTAATTCATTCGCCTTAAAGTTGCCCAATTCCCGCGATTTGGTCCAATGGTTGCGTGGAGAAGAAAAAAGACATGCCGCTTGAAACAACCCCCTACCTGGCCGGCCTGACATCAACCCTGTCGGGCCCGGTGGGGATTGCGTTTTCGCTGACACTTTTGGGCGCGCTGACTATGGGCAGCTTGCGCCGCTTCAGCCGTGCCGCGATAGCGGACAGGTCTAAGCCAATGACGGCATCCGATCTGCCGCGCGAATTGCTTATTCCCGTGGTGCGCAATGACCCCGACTTTGTGGCTCACTCTGCTGTGGCAAACCGCGTTTCTGATCTTTTTGAACGCTGCGATTGGACGCAGTTGTCACGCGAGATCTCGGTTTGGGAGCGTCGCCTGGACGCAACACCCGGCGGAACGCGCCACCACGACATCGCGGTCGAAACCTGCCTTTTGCCACTTCAAACCTGTCTTGACGAGGCCGCGCGCGGAAGCCTCGATGATCTAGAAGAAGCAGACGAGATGATTGCCGGCTATGTTGCGCGCCACACCGACGCGCCGGGCGATCCGGTGCATGCGGTATTGGCTGCTTGCGCGCATATGCTTGTGGCTGACAACTGCCGCGCCGAGTTCTGGCCAGACAGCGAGCGCAAGCGTGCATGGCGTCACATGGCGCAACATTATCTCAAAGCTGAGGCCATTTTGGCACCTTTTGATCCGGTTGCGCAGATGTCCCCTTTGCTGGCAAGCGCCTATTACGAACTCGCGCTTGGAATGCCTGATGGTGGCGCGCGCCTGAAGCCTGCTTTCGAGGACTGGATAGACCTTGATCCATCTAACCCCGCGATCTACGCTGTTCATATGCCCCAGAGTTTCGGTGATGGGCCGATCAATCTCAAATCGTTCAATGAAGAAGCCCGCCGCGCCGAAGCGCGCACGAGTGAAACACTTGGACTAGGCGGGTTTGCGTTATGCGTCCTACCCTCTTTGGCTTATTGTCCCGAACTGCGCGAGCATATTGATGCGGATCGCCTTTCGGCCGCTTTATTGGATCTTGCACGCTTGTCCGGCACGCAAGCCGACGTGAACTGGGCGGCAGCCACGCTTATTAAAGAGCGCGAACTTGCAAGCGGTGCTCGTCGCGACACCTATCGAGACGCATTTGATTCCCTTGTGCGGCGTCATCTGGGCGTGATCTATCCGCGCCTCTGGCATATTTCTCTTGACAATATTCGCGCTCAATTGGCCGACACGTTCGAGCGCACAGGTGACCCGAAAATCACAGAAAATCCTGATTTTCCGGTCTATTCCGCCAGTGCCGCCTGACCTTCAGGACGCGCAAGCGGGCGGACGTCTGCCAGAGATCGACAATATCGCTGTTCGCGCGTGTAGCGCTGCATGTCGCTGCGCATCCAGTCGTTACGAATAGGGCCCCAATCCGCGGCAACCCCCCGCCAACGTGGATCTTTCACCGATATCGCCCCGTCACGCGGCACGGTGATCGCCATGATGCGCACGGCGCAATTGAGGTTGTCGCTTGCGCGTTTCAACTCTTCGCCGGTCTGGACGCGGCAATCGCGGAATTCGGCCGTGGGCGGATAGATTTGCATAAGCCCGAACCAACGCCCGTTGCCGCCAACCGCGCGCGGGTTCCATGTGCTTTCGTAGCGCGAGAGCGTTGACAAAAGCGCTGCCCAAAACGCGGCGCGCTCGTCTTTGCCGTGACCGGGATAGGCCGGGCACCATTCGCCGATATCGGTTGGCACAACATCGAGCAAAGGTGCGCCGTGGGTGGCCACGGCGGCCAGCGCAACACGGGTCCAAAGAGCGCCATTCTGGCGATGTTCCCAACGCGCACGCGGCAGGTCAGCGTCACGAGGCGCTGGGCTGACAGCGAGGGTTTGCAGCGCGGCAGACACCGTCGAGACTTCACGAGCTGTTTGCGCGAATGCAACTAAAGGCAGGGCGATAAGACCAAGTCCTAAAAGAATTTTATGGATCACTGGCAATACGAGAGACCTCGGGTATAGGCCTTTATGTCGTTTCGTTTACTCTCTTGATGAAAGGGGCCCCAATCGGCGGCAATGCCGCGCATTCCGCGCGAAATCACGTCGTCTCGCGGCACTGTTTCCGCCATGATCCGGATCCCGCATGACACATTAAGCGCGCCGTCTTTCAAAGCATCCGCGTCCCCGGCAACACAGCCGTATCCGCGCGCTGTTGCAGGCGCAATCTGTAACAGCCCGTGCCACTCGCCCTCGCCGCCAGAGACATCAGGTCGCCATGTGCTTTCGTGATACGACAGGGAAGCGATCAGGTTGACCCAGAACGCTTTGCGCACGCGCGGGCTCGCGTCCTGATATCCGGGGCAATATTGCGCGATATCTTCGGGAACAAGCGCGATCAAAGGTGAACCATGGCTGTCGAGCGCCGCCATCGCCGCTCGGGTCCAATGCGCACCGCGCTCTTCCGTGTCCCAACGGACTTTGACGGGTCCCTGAACGACGCCGGAAGACACCGGATTAGGCGCGCGCGCACAAGCAAACGCCACCACAGCGATCACACCGAGGCCAACTACACCTAATCGCGCCATGTTCATCATTTCTCCAGACGCCCCACATACGGGATTGGACACGAAAACAGACCTTATGCCAAGCCTTTGGATGCCGGGCATGTGCGCGAATTCGCCGAACAGCCGCGTTCATGGCGTTTGCGCGTCTGTGTCGGCCTATGCCCCCTTGCCGCTTTGCCCTTGCTCGCCTAAAACCGGCTCGTTCCAAACGGCGGTGCCCGATATGCTTGATCTGACCTACGAGACTCCAAGGCCGAAAGTGATTGCCGGTGCCACCGGGGATTGGGAATTGGTCATCGGGCTTGAGGTGCATGCGCAGGTTGCCTCAAAATCAAAGCTGTTCTCCGGCGCCTCGACAACGTTTGGTGCCGAGCCGAATTCCAACGTCGCCTTCGTGGACGCCGCGATGCCGGGCATGCTTCCCGTCATCAACGCGTTCTGCATAGAGCAAGCCGTGCGGACTGGGCTTGGGCTTAAGGCCGCGATCAATCTGACCTCTGCGTTTGATCGGAAGAACTATTTCTACCCTGACCTGCCGCAGGGCTATCAGATCAGCCAATTGTATCACCCGATTGTCGGTGAGGGCGAGATTCTTGTGGAAATGGGATCGGGTGTTGCGCGTATTGTGCGGGTGGAGCGTATCCATCTTGAGCAGGACGCAGGCAAATCGATCCATGACATGGACCCCAATATGTCGTTCGTGGACTTGAACCGAACCGGGGTCGCCCTGATGGAGATCGTCAGCCGCCCCGACATTCGAGGACCAGAAGAAGCGGCCGCTTATGTGTTGAAGCTGCGTCAAATTCTGCGGTATCTCGGCACTTGTGATGGCAACATGCAAAACGGCAACTTGCGCGCTGACGTGAATGTATCGGTGTGTCGTCCCGGCGACTACGAAAAATATCAGGCGACACAGGACTTCTCGTATCTGGGAACGCGCTGCGAGATAAAGAACATGAACTCGATGCGCTTCATTCAACAGGCGATCGACGTTGAAGCAAAGCGTCAGATCGCCCTGTTAGAAGACGGCAAAGAAGTTGTTCAGGAAACGCGGCTTTATGATCCCGACAAAGGGGAGACGCGGTCCATGCGCTCGAAGGAAGAAGCGCATGATTATCGCTACTTTCCCTGCCCCGATCTGATGCCGCTTGAGATCGAGCAGGCATGGGTCGACGATATCAAAGCCTCACTTCCTGAATTGCCGGATGCCAAGCGTCTGCGCTTTGTCGCGGACTATGGCATGACAGAATACGATGCCTCGGTTCTGACAGCGGACGTCGAGAACGCGGCCTTTTTTGAAAATGTAGCAAAGGGCCTTGATGGCAAAATTGCGGCGAACTGGGTGATCAACGAACTATTCGGTCGGCTGAAGAAAGAGGGTCTCGAAATCGCGGATAGCCCTGTATCGGCCGGCCAGCTTGGCGGCATTGTCGAGTTGGTCACCAAGGGCGACATTTCAGGCAAGATCGCCAAAGACTTGTTCGAGATCGTCTGGACCGAGGGCGGCGACCCGGCAGCGATTGTGAACACGCGCGGCATGAAGCAGGTGACGGACACCGGCGCGATAGAAATGGAAGTGGACCGGATCATTGCACAGAACCCATCACAGGTCGAAAAAGCCAAAGTGAACCCAAAGTTGGCCGGTTGGTTTGTGGGTCAGGTCATGAAAGCCACTGGCGGAAAGGCCAATCCGCAAGCCGTTAACGAACTGGTGGCGGCTAAGCTTGGCCTTTGAGGCCGCAGCGTTACATTTGCTTTAAAGGGGCGATCTCGGGCAGGATCGTATTTTAGGCACGACAAAGGAGCGGTCCCGTGGTCAGGTTTGAATACAAGGCAGTCCCCGCCCCGGCGCGTGGCATAAAAGCCAAAGGCCTCAAAACCCTTGGGGATCGCTTTGCGCTGGCCATGACGGAGGCGCTGAACGATCACGCCAATGAGGGCTGGGAATTTGTGCGTGTGGAAACCTTGCCGTGCGAGTCCCGAAAAGGGCTGACCGGCACGCAAATCACAGATCAACCCATAATCGTGTTTCGCCGCATAAAGCACGCTGCTGCTCATCCACAAACCAGTGAAGCCCCCTTGCCTACTTTGACGTTAGCGGCGCAACCCGTCGCAGCACAGGCGCCTTCAGCCTCGCGCAGCGACCCGCCGATCAGCCGCATACCGGGCAGAGTCGAGCCGACACCTTAAGCGGAAATCTTAAGCTCCAGCGCGTGAATGCGCCTGACAAGTTCCGCGCCAAGTGCTGTGTGGACGGCACGGTGGCGCGCAATGCGGGACATGTCTCCGAATTCGTGTGCCTCGATTGTCACTTGAAAATGGCTTTCGCCACCCTCCTGAAAGCCTGAATGCCCCCGGTGACTTTCGCTGTCATCGACGATTTCCAGCGTCGATGGCTGAAACGCGGCTTCAAGGCGCGTTCGGATTTCTTCGGTTACTGACATTTTTTTGCGTCCTACCCCTTCTATCTTCAGACCAAGATAGTAAACTCATGCGTCCGAGTCGGAAAGGTGCCAGACCCATGAAAGACGATCCCTTCGGTTTTAATCTCAGTGTTTCTGCGGACAAGAAAAAGAGGTCGCGCACACGGCGCGGCATGTCAGGGGCGTTTGAAACGTCTACGCGCGTTTGCGAGCATGCGGGTTGCGAAGAAGTTGGTCAGTACCGGGCTCCGAAGTCGCCCGATGATCTGGATGAATTCTTCTGGTTCTGCAAAGATCATGTCCGCGAATACAATTTGAAATGGAATTTCTTCAACGGCGCGGCGGAGGACGAACTTGCAGAGCAGGTCGACAAAGACCGTGTTTGGGGCCGCGAAACGAAGCCGTTTACGAAACCGGGCGAAGAACAGCGCGCATGGGCGCGTTTAGGTGTCGACGATCCGCATCAAATCCTAGGGGAAAATGCGACACGCAATCACGGCAAAGGGATTGGCGGTACCCGCAAATTACCCCCCACCGAGCGGCGCGCTTTGGATATTCTCGATGCGCGCGACCATTGGGCGAAGGCGGAAATTCGTAAATCATACAAGGCACTTATCAAAGTATTGCACCCCGATATGAACGGTGGGGATCGCAGTCATGAAGACCAATTGTCCGAGGTGGTTTGGGCATGGGATCAGATCAAGGAAAGCCGGAATTTTCAAACCTAAGTTAAACAGGACTTTCGCTTGTCAGTTCAAGGACCGGCAAGGCATTCACGGTAAGACTTCTCCAACTCCTGGTGAGGTCGTTATGAACAACTAGGCTTTAAGTGAGCCATTCAATGCGCTTGGCGGCAAAATGAGCGTCATGCAAAGTCTTGTCCGACATTTCAATCTCGACCGTGCCCCTGAAAGTCACAGGTCCAAAATGGCTCCATAATAGGACCGGGAAGTGCGCCAAAGCATTTTTGGAAAAGACCTGACACAAGAAGATGTGCCAAAAAAACTTTCGCCCTTGCTTTTGCCCTTTTGCAGAAATTCAGGGGACGCACCGCATTAAACTGATAATAAGCGCCAAAAAAGACCGATCATCGGCAGTGAGGGCGTTGGCAATCGCCACGCAATCCGTAAACCACACCACAAAAGGAATCGCATCCGCGAACCTGCCAACCCCTTGCAACGGTGCTGATTATCAGGCACGTAAATTCCGACCAGCGTGGCGCTATTGTTAAAAAAAATTAGGGACTGGTAATGGATTATACGCGGTTAGACACCGATGCTAAGCCAACCGAAGACATCGATATTCGCGATGTATTCGGCATAGAAAGTGACATGAAAGTACGCGGGTTTTACGAATCAAACGAGCGCGTGCCAGAAATTGATCCAACTTATAAATTTGATCCAGATACCACTCTCGCGATTCTTGCCGGTTTTCAATACAATCGCAGAGTTCTAATCCAAGGGTACCACGGCACAGGTAAATCAACCCACATCGAACAGGTGGCGGCGCGATTAAACTGGCCATGTGTGCGGGTTAACCTTGATAGCCACATCAGTCGGATCGACTTGATCGGCAAGGATCAGATCAAGGTCGACAAGGGCATGCAGTATACCGAATTTCAAGAAGGCATCCTGCCTTGGGCCTTACGCAATCCGACGGCAATCGTTTTCGACGAATACGACGCCGGTCGCGCCGACGTTATGTTTGTGATCCAGCGCGTTCTCGAAATTGACGGCAAGCTGACCTTGCTTGATCAAAACGAAGTCCTCGATCCGCATCCGTATTTCCGTCTTTTTGCTACCGCCAACACGATTGGCCTTGGTGACACGACCGGACTTTATCACGGAACGCAACAAATCAACCAAGCCCAGATGGACCGTTGGACACTTGTTGCGACGCTCAATTATCTCAGCCACGATGCAGAGTGTGCAATCGTGCTATCGAAGGCTCCACACTATAACACCGAGCGCGGGCGCAAGATTATCAGTCAGATGGTTCACGTCGCTGACCTTACCCGGACGGCATTCATGAACGGCGATCTTTCGACCGTGATGAGCCCCAGAAGTGTAATCGCTTGGGCGCAAAATGCGGAAATTCTACGCTCGATTGGGTATGCTTTTCGCCTGACGTTCCTCAACAAGTGCGACGAGCTTGAGCGTCAAACCGTGGCTGAATTTTTTCAGCGCTGTTTTGACGAGGAACTGCCAGAGAGTGCTGCTAGCGTCGCAGTGTAATGTGCATTCGGTCGGGCTATCGCTGTAAAAACCAGAACCGACGCCACACACGGGCGTTGGTTTTGATTGGTGTATCCGAATGACAAACAACGACAATCCCGCAGATCCGTTCAAAAAGGCGCTTGCTGAGGCGACCAAGGTCATGGCCAACGATCCCGACTGGGGTGTTAGCTTTACGGTCGATCCGCCAGGTATGAACCAAGAAGGTGTGCGGCTTCCGCAAGTGACCCGCCGCATGACTTTGGAAGAGGTGCTTCTGGCGCGCGGAACGGCGGATGGCTACGCGCTACGCCGACGATATCATAACGAGGCGACGCACACGAAATTCGTCCCCGACGGCGAAATGGCCCGCGACATTTACGAGGCAATGGAAGTTGCGCGCTGTGAAGCCGTGGGGGCACACGATATGCCAGGGACCGCCGGCAACATCGACGCGCGCATCGCGCACGATGCGCAGCGGCGAGGCTACTCTCAAATCCGCGAATCCTCGGAGGCGCCGCTTGCTGTGGCTGCCGGGTATCTGGTCCGACATCTGGCGACCGGCCGACCACTTCCGGAAGGCGCCAACAACGTCATGGAATTATGGCGTGGGTTTATCGAAGAACAGGCCGGCGGCACGCTTGACGACCTTGACGACGTGCTGAAAGATCAGTCCGCATTCGCGCGCTTCGCGCGTCAGGTCATAAGTGATTTAGGGTACGGCGACCAATTAGGTGACGACCCGGACATGGACAATCCCGATCAGGATGATCAGTCCGACGAAGGCGCCGAAGACGACGAAAACCCGGATGCTCAAGGCGAGGATCAAGGAGGTGAAGAGGACGCGTCTGACGCTTCACCTGAACAAAGCCAAGATGCCGAGCAGGATCCGAGCCAAGCTCAGATCTCGATGGATGACATGTCGGATATGGAGACGGGCGAAGAGGCGGACATGCCGGATGGCGAGTCCGAGATGGAAGCGCCACCGCTGGCGCCAATCAGCAATGCCGACCCACATTACAACGTCTACTCAACAGAGTTCGACGAAGAAATTAAAGCCGAGGACCTAGCAGAACCAGCAGAGCTTGAACGTCTGCGTGCATATCTGGACCAACAACTCGACCCCCTTAAGGGTGCCGTCAGCCGTCTTGCAAATAAGCTGCAACGCCGCCTTATGGCGCAGCAGAGCCGCAGTTGGCAGTTTGATATGGAAGAAGGCATACTTGATGCGGCACGCTTGGCTCGCATCATTGCAAACCCAACGATCCCGCTTGCATACAAGCAGGAAAAAGACACGGAATTCCGCGATACAGTCGTCACATTGTTGTTGGACAATTCCGGTTCAATGCGCGGGCGGCCGATTTCCATCGCTGCGATCTGCGCGGATGTGATGGCGCGCACCCTCGAGCGATGCAACGTGAAGGTAGAAATTCTGGGCTTTACGACGCGCGCTTGGAAGGGTGGACAGTCCCGTGAAGCATGGCTTCAAGAGGGCCGCGCACAACTGCCCGGACGCCTGAACGACTTGCGTCATATCATTTACAAAAGCGCCGATGCGCCGTGGCGACGGTCGCGGGCGAACCTTGGTCTTATGATGAAAGAAGGCTTGCTGAAGGAAAATATCGATGGCGAAGCGCTGGAATGGGCGTTCCGTCGTATCGCGGGACGTCGGGAAGCGCGCAAAATCTTGATGGTCATTTCAGATGGAGCGCCAGTGGATGATTCCACGCTTTCCGTGAACCCTGCCAACTTCCTTGAAAAGCACCTTCGCGATGTCATTGCGATGATCGAAAAACGCAATACCGTAGAGCTTTTGGCGATCGGCATTGGTCACGATGTGACGCGTTACTACGGTCGCGCGGTGACGATTACCGATGTCGAACAGCTTGCGGGCGCGATGACGGAACAATTGGCTGCACTTTTTGACAACAATCCGCGATCCCGGGCGCGGATGATGGCCGCGAAAAAAGGGCGGTAATGTTTCAGTCGTTCGAGGCAACGTCATCACCCGATCAGGGCCCGCCCCGCTTGAAGGCGCTACGCGAAAAAATGTCCGCGGCGGGCTTGGATGCGTTTCTTGTGCCGCGCGCGGATGCACATCAGGGCGAATACGTCGCCCCCTGCGATGAGCGGCTTTCTTGGTTAACAGGTTTCACCGGGTCCGCAGGTTTTGCTGCCATCGCGCCCGATAGCGCCGGTAT
>NZ_JBVCWP010000073.1:0-15289 GCF_057460485.1 Boseongicola sp. | reverse complement strand
TGATGCTTGATCTTGATAACTTCAAAAATGTGAATGACACCTACGGCCAAACCTTTGGCGACGATTACGCGCGCGCTATTGCCGACGTCTTGCGCGATCAGGTTCGAAGTGAAGATTTGGTCGGACGGTTGGGACGCAAGAAATTTGCAACTTTTCTGATCGATTCTCCGATTGATACGGCGCGTTTGATCGGCGTAGGTCTTTGCGTAGGCGCCGAGATCAATCTTGCCGACGCCGACCAGGCTTTAAACATCACGGCCTATGTTGGAGCTGTTGAAATGGCGCAGCAAGACAATCTTGGTGCGGTATTGTCTCTGGCGGATATGCATATGTACCAGGAAAAGGATGCAGGACGCGGCGGGGCAGGTCTTTTGGGAAAAGGCCGCCACGTCAAATGCCATTGCTGAACACACATGAAGACCGCGTCGATGGGTTGGCTCACGCCCATTTCTTAGCGGTCCAAAATCCAAGGCACCGCTTTCAGCAGATCGCCCCATCGTGGGACTTGCACGATTTTAAGCCCTATATATAGTTGGCGCCAAGGCGTGAGGCGACAGCGATTGCTTCGTGCAAAACCGGACATTGGTCAGAGGTGAGCATAAGAATGGACGGCGACTTCAGAACGAGTTTCGTGCGTGAACCCGGCAGTCTGCGTCACAAACCGGCATTGGTCCTGAACGCGGACTATCGCCCTTTATCCTATTATCCACTTTCTTTGTGGCCCTGGCAGGAAGCGGTGAAGGCCGTCTACCTTGATCGGGTTCAGATCGTTGCGGAATACGACGAAGTCGTGCGAAGCCCATCGGTCGAGATAAAGATTCCGTCTGTCGTTGTTCTGAAAGACTATATCAAACCGCAAAAACGTGTAGCCTTCACGCGCTTCAATCTTTTTCTGCGGGACAAATTTTGTTGCCAATACTGCGGCGCTCGCGGTGATCTGACGTTCGATCACGTTGTCCCGCGTGCACGCGGCGGAGTTACAAGTTGGGAAAATGTGGTTGCCGCCTGTTCGCGCTGCAATCTTAAAAAGGGATCAAAGTCCCTGCGTGAGGTCGGCATGGCTTTGCTTAAACCACCCCGGCGCCCTGCGGCTGAAGAGCTTCGCAATCATGGGCGAAAGTTTCCACCGAACCATCTGCACGACACATGGCTCGATTTTCTGTATTGGGATGCGGAACTTGAAGAATAGCCGCGATCAGGCGGAACAACTGGCTCCTCCCAAAACACAGAATTTCGCGCAGTGGGGATGGTTCAAACGCACAGATGTTTCGGCCTCCGCCAACGTTTTCCCAAGCTCAAACTCAGGCTCATAGGGCAGCAAGGTACAGGCAAGAACCGCCGGCTTTTCAGCGCCGCGCCGTTTTACCACCATGCGGGAATTCGCGCACATCACACTGGTCGGGGTAATTTTTAGGATATCCCAGCAAGCCGTTGTAATTTCGGGCACATCCACGCTTTCGTCCATCTCAGGGAACAAAACGGTCTGACCAGTATCCTTGGCCAAAATTGCAAATCTTTCGCGAGCGTAAAGTGCGGCATACCCGGCACGTGATTGCGCATCACTTTCACCCCAAACCGTCCGCCCCGCGACTGCCATACGGATGCCGGCGTCGCGAAGCCAGCGCATGCCGGTAAGTGTTTTCTCAAAAGCACCAGCGCCGCGTTCTAAGTCGTGATGTTTGGCAGACCAATGGTCGACTGAAATGCGCAGCGTAAGCTTGTCGCCGTATTCTGCCACCAACGACGCCAGTCCCGATTGCGTAGATTTGCGCATCATCGGGCGCATCGCATTGGTCAGGATCAGGACTTCATAGCCGCGCGCCAGCGACCTGCGCGTGATTTCGATCATTTCGGGGTTCATAAAGGGTTCGCCGCCGGTGAAGGCGATCTCGCGCACGCCCCAGTTGCGGTCATCCAGCTGATCAAGGTAATCGCTTACTTCATCTGCAGTAATGTAAACCAGCCGGTCGTTGGACGGCGACGAGGCGATGTAACAATTCACGCATTCAATGTTACAAAGCGTGCCGGTATTGAACCAAAGCGTCTCCGGATTGGTCAACGCCACCACGGCGCGTTCATCTCCCTTTGCCGTCACCAATGGATCACGGAACTTCTCTGTAGTAATTTCGGAAAATAATTGGTCTTTCATAGCGCCCAACGTTCTGCATTTGAAGACTACCTAGTCGCAACCCTCTGCTACATAAAGATCTGCGCAAGATACGTGACAGACTTGTGATGATGGTGTGGGTGGCTAGACTTGTGCAACATATGAGGGTATCGCGTGCGGGTGAGATTTTGTTAGCGGTAACACCGCAATTGCGAATTCTGGAAGGAGCCGTCTTATGGTGTCGCGCGTCATCCCGGTCGAAGACTTCGACCTTGTGATTTTCGGAGGAACCGGAGATCTTGCTCGCCGCAAGATCTTGCCCGGTTTGTTTCGTCGGTTCTGTTCGGGCCAGATGCCGGCTCAATCGCGAATTATTGGGGCTGCGCGCTCGGATTTGACCGATTCGTCGTTTCGCAAGGACATCAAGGGCGCTCTTGAGGAATTCCTCCCCGAAGCCGCACGATCCACCAAGGACGTGAAAGGCTTTTTGGACCGCCTGCACTATGTGCGCATCGAAGCTACTGGCAACGATGGCTGGTCCGCGCTGAAAAAGCTGGTGCGCAAAGACAAAGATACGGTGCAGGCCTTTTACTTTTCGGTCGCGCCAGGCCTTTTTAGCTCGTTGGCTGAACGCCTGCACGCGCATAATATCGCCGGGCCAACCGCGCGGATCGTTGTCGAAAAGCCCTTCGGTCGCGATCTGGAAAGCGCCAAGACCCTGAACGCCACTCTGCGCGACCATTTTGACGAAAGTCAGATTTACCGGATCGACCATTATCTTGGCAAGGAAACCGTGCAAAACCTGATGGCTGTCCGCTTTGGCAATATGTTGTTCGAGCCCCTTTGGAACGCTCAGTACGTAGATCACGTGCAAATCACCGTTGCCGAAACCGTCGGTGTCGGGGGAAGGGGAGCCTATTACGACACGTCCGGCGCGATGCGGGATATGGTCCAAAACCATCTGATGCAGCTTTTATGCCTGATCGCGATGGAGCCGCCTGCACGTTTCGACCCCGACTCGGTTCGGGATGAAAAGTTGAAGGTTATTCGCGCGCTGGATCCACCTGAACGCGATGACATTGTGCGAGGGCAATACGAGTCTAACAAAGCCGGTGAAAGCTATCTTGAAGAGGTCGAAAACCGCAGTAGCATCACCGAAAGCTTCATTGCTATGAAGTTGGCCATTTCAAACTGGCGGTGGGCCGGCGTGCCGTTTTATTTGCGCACCGGCAAGCGGCTGAAGGCGCGGGCCTCTGAAATTTCGATTGTTTTTAAAGAGACACCGCACTCGATCTTCGACAAGGATAGCGGTCGGCACCGCAACATACTATCGATCCGTCTGCAGCCGAACGAGGGCATCACCCTTGGCGTGACGATCAAGGAACCCGGCCCCGGTGGCATGCGGCTTGTGGACGTGCCTTTGGATATGACCTTCGCCAACGCGCTTGGACCCGAGGCCGAAGATGTGCCCGACGCCTACGAGCGGCTGATCATGGACGTGATCCGCGGCAACCAGACGCTGTTTATGCGTGGCGACGAGGTCGAGGCGGCTTGGGCCTGGACTGATCCGATTATCAAGGACTGGACAAGTCGCGGAGATCGCCCCAAACCTTATGACGTTGAGACGACCGGCCCGGAAGACGCCGCAGTGTTGATGCATCGCGAGGGTCGTCGTTGGCTTGAGATAAAGGCCTGATTTTTCGGGGCCGGAAAGGCGCACATGCATCTCGAAACATACCCTGACTCCGAAATGATGATGATCGACCTTGCGAACCAGATCGCGGGCGAACTGAGCACATGCCTTTTGGAGCACTCTTGGGCGTCGCTTGCGGTCCCTGGCGGATCGACGCCGGGGCCGGTGTTTGACGCATTGTCCGCCGCAGACCTCGACTGGTCGCGGGTGCATGTGTTGTTGACCGACGAGCGCCGGGTGCCGTCCGATCATCCCCGCTCGAACGAGCGCTTAGTGCGCGAACGCCTACTGACTGCGCGCGCCTCGGTGGCGAAGTTCGTGCGCTTGGTGCCGGAAACCGAAGCTGATTGGACCGCAGTGCGCGACAGGCTTACAAAAGAGCTTCCCCTTTCTATCCTGCTGCTTGGCATGGGCGCGGACATGCATACGGCTTCTCTCTTCCCCGGCGCACCTGAATTGCATGAAGCCCTCGCAAATGACGCGCCACCTTTGATGGCCCTCACGCCACCTGGGGGCGAACTTGAACCGCGCCTTTCACTGACCGCGCCGGTCTTGAAGGGGGCAATGACCACGCATGTTTTGATCACAGGGGATGAGAAACGCGCCGCCGTCGATCGTGCCCGCAAACTCACACCTGAAGACGCGCCGATCGTGACCGTTTTAAGCGGCGCGACTGTGCATTGGGCGCCGTAAGAGGACAATATGGACTTTAGTAAGCTGAAATCAGCGGCCAAAACCGCCGCCGAGACTCCGATCTTTGATCGTTTTAGCGACCCAGAGCGCGCGCGCGCATTTTCGATCAATGCAGGCGACATGCTGTTCGATTATTCCAAGACCTCAATTGACGCGGCAGGACGCCAAGTGCTGCTTGACCTTTACGACGCGGGCCAAGTTGACGCGCGGCGCGAGGCGATGTTTCGCGGCGACAAAATAAACGAAACTGAAGGCCGTGCGGTGCTTCATACTGCCCTGCGCAATCTGGATGGCCCGCCAGTGATGCTGGATGGCGCTGATGTGATGCCCGGTGTTCTGGAAACACTTCAGCGGATGGAGGCTTTTGCCGCAGACGTCCGCGAGGGACGTTTCGTCGGCGAAGGCGGCAAGATCACCGATGTCGTCAATATTGGCATTGGTGGCTCGGACCTTGGTCCGGCGATGGCCACGCTTGCGCTAGCGCCGTATCACGACGGGCCGCGCTGCCACTACGTATCAAACGTCGATGCCGCGCATATCGCGGACACGCTGCGCGGCATTGACCCTAGGACGACCTTGGTCATTGTCGCATCGAAAACCTTCACCACCATCGAAACCATGACAAACGCCGCCACCGCCAAGGTCTGGATGAGCGAGAAAGTGACAAATCCGGCGGCTCAATTCGCCGCTCTTTCCACGGCGGCTGACAAGACAGCAGCTTTCGGGATTGATGCCTCGCGGGTTTTCGGTTTCGAGGACTGGGTTGGGGGGCGCTATTCTATTTGGGGTCCGATTGGGCTTGGACTAATGATTGCAACTGGCGCCGATAGTTTTCGCGCCTTTTTGAAGGGCGGACAGTGGATGGACACGCATTTCCGCGCCGCCGAACCTTTGGAGAATTTGCCCGTCATGCTCGCGCTGACTGGCATCTGGCATAATCAGGGGCTTGGTCACGCAACTCGTGCAGTTCTGCCTTATGAACAAAGGCTCGTGCGGCTTCCGGCCTATCTTCAGCAGTTGGAAATGGAGAGCAACGGCAAGAGCACTGGGATGGATGGCGCGCGCCTCGCCGAGAACTCTGGCCCGATTGTTTGGGGGGAACCCGGCACGAACGGACAGCACGCATTTTACCAATTGATCCATCAGGGTACGCGCGTTGTGCCGTGTGAGTTTATGGTTGGAGCCGAGGGATTCGAGGACGATCTGGCCCATCAACACCGGCTTTTGGTCGCCAACTGCCTTGCTCAATCCGAGGCCTTGATGCGGGGTCGCTCAATGGATGAAGCCCGGGCCATTGTGTCAGGTTCATTTGAAGGGGCCGAACTGGAACGACAAGCCGCACACCGCGTCTTCCCAGGAAATCGCCCCTCAACGACACTTGTTTATCCCAAGTTGACGCCGTTTGTTCTGGGTCAGATCGTAGCGCTGTACGAGCATCGTGTCTTCGTGGAAGGCGCGATTTTAGGTATCAATTCTTTTGACCAATGGGGCGTCGAGCTTGGCAAAGAGCTTGCCAAAGCGCTTGAGCCTGTCGTCGCAGGCGAAGTTGGAACAGAAGGAAAAGACGGTTCGACCGCGCAGCTTGTTGGCGCGATCCGGCGGATGTCGGGGACTTGATCGCCCCCGACGCCGGTATCAAAGACCTGCGCGCGTGCGAAGATCGTTGTAAGCTGCGGTGAAGCCCGACAGTGACATTGTCAGATCAACGGTCTGATCTGGCGCCAGGGCGGGAACAATCGTCACTTTGCCTGTCACACCGCGCTTAAACTCCGCGATTTCCTCGGGCGTGAAGCCAAGCCGCGCCACGCACCCTTCAGTTGTGCAAAAGCTGTACGGATAGCGGCGTATCTCGCCTAAATCCACCGCAAGCCGCAGGTCTGCTGTCAAAAGCGTTTCTAGCGGTGTTATCAGTGAAGCACCTGCCTCAGCCGGTCCACCGGGCGGGATTGCAAAGAAGTTCACTTCGGCCACAGCCTGACCGGTCCCATCGATCAGAAGTTGGTACATCTGGCAACGGTCCGCGCCGCTTTCAAGTCGCAAGCACCGCAACTCCCAATCCGAGAATGTCCCAGCGACAAAGGTTTGTCCGGGTGTCGGCTCGCTTGGTGTTTCGACTTCTGCTTCGGTTGGTGCGCTCTCACCATCTGGCGTGTCAGCTGATTGTGCGAAGGCTGCGCCGAAAAAGCCCAGTCCCAGCGCAAAACATAAAACTTTCAATACGTTCGTCATGTTTTCTCCCATGAATTCGAATGCGTGTAAGCGCCCCTTAGCACGCCAGCCCAAGCGTGTCAGCGGTCTGAAAGCGCAGCGGCAATCCTTTGCCATCACATTCAATGTCAGCGCTGCGCAACTTGCCATCGGCGCAATAAAAAACAGGGCCCTTAAACCAGACCCTGCTTTTCATTTCTCCCTGCCGGACTGGCCAGCTTATTAATTGCCCGCAAGCTATTGTAGCCGTATGACTGCGTCAACAGTCTTGTGTTCACTTTTTGGCAGCCCTCGCGTTGGGGGGAGGCCGCGTTTAAAAAGCGCGGCCAGTCGACAGGGAGGAAGTGTTCTAAAGACGACGGTAGCGTTTTTGGAACAGGTTAACTCTGGCACATAAAGGTCAACAAGTTATTCTGCGCGCGAAGGTAAAGATCGAAGCGAGGGCAACAGGTGTCAGAAACGATTTTCATGGGCGGCGGCGGCAAAGACTACGCAGTTCACCAGGGTCTCTTGCTGAAATACGCAAACCGACATGGGCTGGTGGCGGGCGCGACGGGCACTGGCAAGACCGTAACCCTGCAAATCATGGCGGAAGGCTTTGCCTCGGCGGGCGTGCCGGTGTTTTTGTCGGACGTCAAAGGGGACCTTTCGGGTATTGCGCGAGCAGGTTCCGAAGCGTTCAAACTGCACGATGCCTTCACCGAGCGCGCCGGAACGATCGGCTTTGAGGACTACGCCTATGAGGCCTTCCCAGTTACGTTTTGGGATCTTTTCGGGCAACAAGGCCATCCGATTCGCACAACCGTCAGCGAAATGGGCCCGCTTTTACTGTCGCGCCTGTTGGAACTGACCAACGCGCAAGAAGGCGTTCTGAACATTGCTGTCCGGGTCGCGGATGAAGACGGGATGCCACTTCTTGATCTGAAAGACCTACAGGCCATGCTTGTCTGGCTTGGCAAAAACAAAAGTGAGCTGTCGCTCCGCTATGGCAATATCTCGACCGCTTCGATCGGCGCCATCCAGCGACAACTTTTGGTGTTGGAAAACCAAGGTGGCGCGCAGTTTTTTGGAGAACCAGCGCTTGAGCTGACCGACATTATGCGGACCGACCCCGATGGGCGCGGACGGATCAATATCCTTGCTGCCGACAAACTTATGAGCGCGCCCCGGCTGTATGCGACATCGCTTTTGTGGCTGTTGTCGGAACTGTTTGAAGAACTTCCCGAGGTTGGCGACCCAGACAAGCCACGCCTCGTTTTCTTCTTTGATGAAGCGCACCTGTTGTTCGACGATGCGCCCAAAGCGTTGGTCGACAAGGTCGAGCAAGTGGCACGACTGATCCGTTCGAAAGGTGTCGGGGTCTACTTCGTGACGCAGAACCCGGCTGACGTGCCGGAAGACATTCTCGGTCAGCTTGGCAATCGCATCCAACACGCCCTTCGCGCGTTCACAGCCAAGGACCGTAAGCAATTGAAGCAGGCGTCGCAAACCTACCGCGACAATCCGCGGTTCTCGACCGAAGACGCGATCCGCGAAGTGGGCGTAGGCGAGGCAGTCACTTCAATGCTGCAATCCAAGGGCGCGCCAGGCGTAGTCGAGCGCACCTTGATCCGCCCACCATCGTCCCAGCTTGGCCCGATCACTGCGGCACAAAGGCAGGACGTCATCAATAGTTCGCCGATTGC
This sequence comes from Boseongicola sp., assembly GCF_057460485.1. Classification (NCBI taxonomy): domain Bacteria; kingdom Pseudomonadati; phylum Pseudomonadota; class Alphaproteobacteria; order Rhodobacterales; family Paracoccaceae; genus Boseongicola; species Boseongicola sp. Next base: position 6,903 of record NZ_JBVCWP010000073.1, on the reverse strand, counting down.
CGGAAAATACGAGGCGCTCAAGGATCGGGACAGCGCCTACGAGATTTTGCGCGGCCGCGCCGCCGACGCGGCAGAAGAAGCCGAAAAAGCCGAGCGCCTTGAGGTTGAGGCCAAAGACGCCGAGCGCGAGTTCAAAGCCGGGCGTCGCTATGACAGCGAAAGGGTCGGAAAATCGACCTCGCGGAAAGATAAGCGGTCCAGCGGTGGGTTTGGTGATGTTTTGACAAAGATGGTTGTCAAAGAGTTGAAGGGAACAACGGGGCGACGCATTGTGCGCGGCATCCTTGGTGGTCTATTCAAAGGCAGGTAAGATGTCGCTTCGCTGACGCAAGGTGATCCGCCGGGGGCGTTGCCCTCGGAGTTATCAAGAATAAAGGGCAGGGCAGTGCTGGGAATAAAGTGGGCTTTGACCGGGGTTGCGATGCTGGTTCTGGCGGCCTGTGGAAGGTACGGGCCGACTGATATTGCACCAGCCGAGGTCGCGCGGCTAGAGGCAGGACTTTTGGCGCTTGGGCCTGACGTCGACCCCGAAGAAGCGGCGCGTGCTGCCAGAATTGCTTTTGCTTATACGGCTGTTTTAGCGCAAGAATACGGAATTACCGACCCGCCCTTGGTCCATAACACCAAGGTCAATATGGGGCTCCGGCCACGCGGCCTTTGCTGGCATTGGGCCGAAGATCTTGAGAACCGTCTTCTTGCCGAGGATTTCCAGACACTGGACGTGAAACGCGCGATTGCAAATTCGGAAAGTGACTGGCTGATCGATCATTCGACTGCGCTTTTGACCCCAAATGGTGGCGCGCTTAACGATGCGATGGTCTTGGATCCCTGGCGTTTTGGTGGGCGGCTTTTCTGGGACACAGTGCAAGAAGACACGCGGTATGACTGGATACCGCAAGAAGTTGTTCATGCCCGTTGGCGCGCTGAGATCGCGTCTGGAACGCGTGAATCTCTGCCTGTAGGCGCCACGCTTCAATAATGCCAAACGCCGATAAAACCGTCGCGAGACACGCGTCCAAACCGTTGCGCAGTTAAGCGCATTCAGGCATCAACCGATGAGCAAATATAAGGGGCGTAGACATGGCATTCGGCAAGGGGCATCACCTGCATCTGATCGACGGTTCCGCCTTCATCTTCCGCGCCTACCACGCATTGCCGCCGCTGACGCGCAAATCGGACGGGCTTCCGGTGGGGGCTGTGTCGGGTTTTGTGAACATGTTGTGGAAGACGGTTCAGGACAACAAGGGCCCGGATGCACCGACCCATGCGGCAGTAGTTTTTGACAAAGGCAGCCATACGTTTCGCAATGATCTCTATGACTTATACAAAGCGAACCGCGAAGCGATGCCCGAGGATTTGCGCCCGCAAATACCGCTAACCCGCGATGCAACGCGCGCCTTCAACATTGCCTGTCTTGAACAGGAAGGGTTTGAAGCGGACGACATCATAGCGACGTTGGCGTGCAAGGCGCGGGATGCGGGGGCCCGCGTGACCATCGTGTCGTCTGACAAGGACCTTATGCAATTGGTTGGTGGCGGTGTCGAAATGTTCGATGCTATGAAGAATGCCCGTATTGACAGCGATGGCGTGGTGGCAAAGTTTGGGGTCACGCCGGATAAGGTGATTGATGTGCAGGCTTTGGCTGGCGACAGCGTCGACAATGTGCCGGGTGCACCTGGGATCGGCGTCAAAACAGCGGCTCTTTTAATAAATGAATACGGTACTTTAGAAGCGCTTCTTGAACGCGCGGAAGAGATTAAGCAACCTAAGCGTCGCCAAACCCTAATTGACAACGTCGACCAGATCCTGCTTTCCAAAACGCTTGTGACGCTCGACTGCGAGATGGACCTTGATTATGCTCTAGAAACGCTTGAGGTGAAGGAGCCGGTCGTCGAAGATCTGCTGGGGTTTCTCAGCGCCATGGAATTCCGAACAACAACACGGCGCATCGCCGAGGCATTGAACGTGGAAGTCCCGGTGATCCCCGAAATCGAGGGCACTGTGTCCGCTGATACCGCGATGCCTGCGGCTGTGCCGTTCGATGTCACAGGCTATACGAAAGTGAACGATTTTAAGGTATTGGAAACATGGATCGCGCAGGCGCGTTCGCGCGGCTATGTGGCTGTTGATACCGAAACCACTTCGTTGAACGAAATGGTTGCTGAACTTGTCGGCGTATCGCTGTGCATCGAGGCAGGGCAGGCGTGCTACATTCCCTTGACCCATAAGGCGTCCCCGGTGGACGATCTGTTTGGATCCAATGAACTGGCTGAGGGTCAGTTGGATCTTGAGGAAACACTTAAGATACTGAAGCCGCTGCTGGAAGACCCTTCGATTCTGAAAATCGGTCAGAACATGAAGTACGACACCAAGATTTTTGCGCGCTACGGAGTCAATGTTGCTCCGATCGATGACACCATGCTGATGTCTTATGCGATGTACGCAGGGCTTCACAATCATGGCATGGGTCAGCTTTCCGAGAGCTACCTTGAACACCATCCCATTGAGATTAAAACACTTCTTGGTTCCGGCAAGTCACAGATCACCTTTGATCGTGTCGGTGTGGATGACGCGGTGAAATACGCCGCCGAAGACGCCGACATCACGTTGCGCTTGTGGCAGTTGTTCAAGCCGGAACTACACAAAAAACAGGTGACGACTGTCTATGAGACGCTTGAGCGGCCGTTGATCCCGGTGCTTGCGGAAATGGAAATGACAGGCATCAAAGTTGACCGTGAGGTCCTGTCGAAGATGTCGAACGCTTTCGCACAGAAAATGGCGCAGTTGGAGGACGAAATTCATGCGCTTGTTGGTCATAGTTTTAATGTCGGAAGCCCCGCACAAGTCGGCGAAATTCTATTTGAAAACATGGGGCTGCCGGGCGGCAAAAAAGGCAAGTCCGGCAAGTATTCGACGCCTGCTGATGTGCTTGAGGATCTTGCCACCGAACATGATTTGCCCGGGAGAGTGCTTGATTGGCGGCAAGTTCAAAAGCTGAAATCAACCTACACTGATGCTTTGCAGGATCACATTAACACCGACACTGGTCGTGTTCATACATCCTACTCGATCGCGGGGGCCAATACAGGGCGCCTCGCTTCGACCGATCCCAACCTACAAAACATTCCTGTGCGCTCGGAAGAAGGCAGGCGCATTCGTGAGGCGTTTATCGCCACTCCGGGTCATGTGCTGGTGAGCCTTGATTACAGCCAGATTGAGCTTCGCATTCTTGCACACATCGCCGAAATTGACGCCCTGAAGCAAGCCTTCCTTGAGGGGCAGGACATCCATGCTGCCACCGCGTCCGAGATGTTCAATGTGCCGCTAGCCGAGATGACACCTGACGTGCGCCGTCAGGCAAAAGCGATCAATTTTGGCGTGATCTACGGTATTTCCGGCTTTGGTCTGGCGCGCAACCTGCGCATCCCGCGCGACGAGGCACAGGGCTTTATTGATCGATATTTCGAGCGTTTTCCCGGCATTAGAACCTATATGGACGACACGGTCGCCTTCGCAAAAGAACACAACTACGTCCTGACGCTGTTTGGGCGCAAAATCAACACGCCCGAGATCAATAATCGTGGTCCGCACGCAGGTTTTGCCAAACGTGCCGCGATCAATGCGCCTATTCAGGGAACGGCCGCAGATGTGATCCGACGCGCCATGATCCGTATGCCTGACGCCATTGCGAAACTACCCGCCAAGATGCTTCTTCAGGTCCATGATGAATTGCTGTTCGAGGTCGAGGAAAGTGCTGCCGATGATCTCATTGCGATTGCAAAAGGCGTCATGGAAAATGCCTCGATGCCAGCCATTGATCTAACAGTACCGTTGACGGTCGACGCGGGCCGTGGGGCCAATTGGGCCGAGGCACATTAAGCCTTGTTAGCGCGACATTCCAAAAAATGACGTAATCTTCGGATATTTCCCATTGTTGCAGGCTGCCAAAGGCGGCGTAATGCAAGAGAACTAAGTAAGTGAGCCATATGACCGACGACTATTCTCCCGAGCGCGCCTTGCAAGAAAGCGTTGCTAGCCTGGCTCCGATTTTGCAGCCCGGCACGTTCGTTTACTGTTCGATGCTGCATAATGCGGATTCGGGCGACGCCATGGCCGTTGCGCGCGCGTTCTTCATAGAAGATCAGGGCGTTTCCCTGATCATCCCACGTACCGAGGCCGTGCGCCTTGGCCTGATTTTCGATCTGACACTGCGCCAGATCACCCTGTTCGCAAACATCCCACCTGACGTAATCGGGGTTACACGCGCGGTGCTTCGAACGCTGGAAAAGCGTGAAATACCAGCCAATGTCGTGTCAGCGGCCCACAGTGATCACATCTTCGTGCCTGCGCGCCGCGCCGATGAAGCGGTCGAAGCTTTGCGCAGCTTGCAAAAGCGCGCCTCAGACAAGCTGGTATAACCGAAAGCTGACCACGAGGGCGCAGCATTTGTTGCGCTTGGCCGCTTTCGCGCTTTCCCATCCTGCACAGGTCTTTTAAGACATTGGCCATTCCGCCAACGACCTTTTGAGGCCGACCCCATGACCGAGCCCGCCATCACCCAAGACCTCATTGCCGCCCATGGCCTTACGCCCGACGAATACGCCAGTATTCTCAGCATACTGGAGCGGGCCCCGACGTTCACAGAACTTGGTATATTCTCGGCCATGTGGAACGAACACTGTTCGTATAAGTCGTCAAAAAAATGGCTGCGCACCTTGCCGACGGAAGGCCCTCAAGTCATCTGCGGGCCCGGTGAAAACGCGGGCATTGTCGATATCGGCGATGGACAAGCCGTTGTTTTCAAAATGGAAAGCCATAACCACCCAAGTTATATCGAACCTTACCAAGGGGCTGCAACCGGTGTCGGCGGCATTCTGCGCGACGTCTTCACCATGGGCGCGCGCCCTATCGCTGCAATGAACTCGCTGTCTTTTGGCGAGATCAGCCATCCCAAGACAAAACGCCTTGTTGCGGGCGTTGTCGAAGGCGTCGGCGGGTATGGAAACCCATTCGGAGTACCGACGATTGGCGGCGAAGTTCGTTTTCACCGCGCCTACAATGGCAACTGCCTTGTGAACGCATTCGCCGCAGGTCTGGCTGACGCCGACAAAATCTTCTATTCGGCAGCATCAGGCATCGGCATGCCCGTCGTCTATCTAGGCGCAAAAACCGGACGCGACGGCGTGGGGGGCGCAACCATGGCATCGGCCGAGTTTGACGATACAATCGAAGAAAAACGCCCCACGGTCCAGGTCGGCGACCCATTTACCGAAAAGCGCCTGCTTGAAGCAACTCTGGAACTTATGGCGTCTGGTGCGGTTATTTCCATTCAAGACATGGGCGCGGCAGGCCTGACCTGTTCGGCCGTTGAAATGGGTGACAAGGGCCAGCTGGGCATCAAGTTGAATCTCAACCTCGTGCCCGTGCGCGAACAGGCGATGACCGCCTATGAAATGATGCTGTCCGAAAGCCAGGAGCGGATGCTAATGGTCCTGAAACCGGAGAAAGAGACTGAAGCAAAAGCCATTTTCGACAAGTGGGACCTCGATTTTGCGATTGTCGGCGAAACCATCGCCGAAGACCGCTTTCTGATCATCCACAACGAAATGGTCATGGCGGATTTGCCGCTGTCAAAGCTCGCATCAACCGCTCCGGAATATGATCGCCCATGGATCGAAACACCGGCGGCAACGGCTTTGTCAGACACCCCGCAAATTGATCCGATCGAAGGCCTTACCGCACTGATCACCTCGCCAAACTACGCGCGCAAACACTGGGTTTGGGAGCAATACGACAGTCAGGTCATGGCCGACACAGTTCAGGCGCCGGGCCTTGGCGCGGGCATCGTCCGTGTGCACGGTACCGAAAAGATGTTGGCCTTCACATCCGACGTAACCCCTCGTTATGTCAATGCAAATCCATTTGAGGGCGGTAAACAAGCCGTCGCCGAAGCCTATCGCAATCTATCTGCAGTTGGTGCCACACCGCTTGCGACGACCGATAATCTTAATTTCGGTAATCCCGAAAAGCCCGAGATAATGGGCCAGCTCGTCGGCGCGATCAAAGGCATCGGCGCGGCCTGTCTTGCGCTGGATACGCCTATCGTTTCGGGCAACGTCTCGCTCTATAACGAAACTGACGGGCAGGGCATCCTACCTACCCCGACAATCGGTGCAGTTGGGTTGATTGCAACGTCGGACGCCTTGATATCGGGGCTGCCAGAAGACGGCGACATCGCTGTGATGATAGGCGTCACAAGTGGACATCTCGGCCAATCCGCGCTTCTTGCCGAAGCTTTCGCTCGGGAAGACGGCGACGCGCCCTACGTCGATCTGGACGCTGAGCGCCGCAACGGAACGTTCGTGCGCAACAGCGGTAAACTGATCGCCTCTGCCGCAGATTTGTCGGACGGAGGCCTGGCGCTTGCGGCCTTCGAGATGGCCGACGCGGCAAATATTGGTGTCAGGATGGCCACCTCTGACACAGCGCAACTGTTTGGCGAAGATCAAGCTCGCTACCTTCTCGCAATTCGCCCAGACAACGTGACGGAGCTTCTCGAAAAGGCTCAATCCTCCGGTGTGATCGCCACGAAAGTTGGCACTTTCGGCGGCCCCGAAGTTGCTTTCGCGGACATATCTGCACCGCTCAATGCCCTGTCGCACACCTTCCGTTCTGCATTCGCAGACAAGATCGCCTAGGTCCCATTCACCCTTTTCGAAGCCCCTCGGGGAGTTTGAGCGGCAGCGTAGCTCAGAAGTTGCGCCCCGAAACCTTGCAAGGACTTCCGTCTCGCTCTACATCAGTCTTAACGAAAAGGAGACCCTCCAACGATGCCAATGCAGGCCCATGAAATCGAAGCTTTGTTACGGCAGACTTTTCCGGATGCAAAAATTGCTGTCCAAG
>NZ_JBVCWP010000072.1:0-15427 GCF_057460485.1 Boseongicola sp. | reverse complement strand
CGTACGCGCGCGCTTTGACGCTTTTTCACCAAGAAGAAGGGGTGACGCCCGCCCTGCCCTGCGGTAAGACCCATGCGCTTTGGTAAGGATTTAAGCCACATGTCGCGCATTCTGATCACATCGGCCATCCCCTATATCAACGGGATCAAGCATCTCGGAAATTTGGTAGGATCACAGCTACCTGCGGATCTTTATGCGCGTTACATGCGCGCGCGAGGACATGAGGTTTTGTTTCTCTGTGCGACGGACGAACATGGCACGCCTGCCGAGTTGGCTGCCGCCAAGGCCAATAAGCCGGTGGCAGACTACTGCGCCGAGATGTGGGCGGTTCAAAAGGAATTATCGGACGGGTTCGGTTTGTCGTTTGACAAGTTCGGACGGTCTTCGTCGGAGCAGAACCGCGCGCTAACGCAGCATTTTGCGGAAAAATTGGCGGATGCCGGGCTGATTGAAGAAGTTGTGGAGTCTCAGGTCTATTCTCACGCCGACGGGCGGTTCTTGCCGGATCGCTACATCGAGGGCACCTGCCCCAACTGCGGCTATGATAAAGCGCGCGGCGATCAGTGCGAAAACTGCACCAAGCAGTTGGACCCCACTGATTTGATCGAGCCACGGTCCGCTATTTCGGGGTCAACCGATCTGGAAGTACGCGAGACCAAACACCTTTACCTTAAGCAACGCAGCTTGCGCGGCGAATTGGCGGACTGGATCGAAAGCAAACACGACTGGCCGATCCTGACGACGTCGATTGCGAAGAAGTGGCTCAACGACGGTGATGGACTTCAAGATCGCGGGATTACGCGGGACCTGGATTGGGGCGTGCCGGTTAAGCGCGGGGACGCGCCGTGGCCCGGGATGGAAGACAAGGTTTTCTACGTCTGGTTCGATGCCCCGATCGAATACATCGCTTGTGCAAAGGAATGGACCGATGGTCTGGGCCGCCCAGATGCGGAATGGGAACGCTGGTGGCGCACCGACAAGGGTGCCGACGACGTGAAATACGTCCAGTTCATGGGCAAAGATAACGTGCCGTTCCACACACTGTCTTTCCCGGCGACAATTATTGGGTCGCGCGAGCCGTGGAAGATGGTCGATTTTATCAAGTCGTTCAATTACCTGAATTACGACGGCGGGCAGTTCTCGACGTCGCAGGGACGCGGTGTGTTCATGGATCAGGCTTTGGAAATTCTGCCAGCGGATTATTGGCGCTGGTGGTTGTTGAGCCATGCGCCCGAAAGCTCGGACAGCGAGTTTACCTGGGAGAATTTCCAAACATCGGTGAATAAGGATCTCGCGGATGTCTTGGGTAATTTCGTCAGCCGTATCACAAAGTTTTGCCGCTCGAAATTTGGCGCAGAAATACCGTCGACCGGCGAATGGGGGGCGGGCGAAGAAGCGCTGATCGCGCGTCTGGAAGAAGGTTTGGCTAAGTTTTCGACCCAAATGGAAGCCATCGAAGTGCGCAAAGCTTCGGCTGAATTGCGCGCACTTTGGGCTTTGGGTAACGAGTATTTGCAGTCATCGGCACCTTGGTCAGTCTATAAAGAAGACCCGGATCGTGCGGCGGCGATTGTCCGGCTCGCTTTGAATTTGGTACGTATTTATGCGGTTATTTCAGCGCCGTTTATCCCCGAGGCGTCGGCCCGGATGCTGAGTTCAATGAACACTCTTGATATGGAATGGCCGGACGATATGCGCGCGGCATTGAACGCTTTGCCTGCGGGTCATGAATTCGTCGTGCCGGAAGTTCTGTTCCGCAAAATCACCGATGAAGAGCGTGAAGAGTGGCAAGCGAAGTTCTCGGGGCGGCGGACTTAAACGCGCGCCCTGCCCTGTTTGACGCATCAAACATTGGAGCACTGAAGATTCAGACGCAAAACTTCCAGTAAATGGCGCTTTCGGCCCAGACCGGCGCAGCACGGGCTTCTTAGCTGCATAGAAATGCAGCGATAGGAAATCTCATGCGGACCCATGCCCAGGCAGTCGTTATCGGAGGCGGCGTTATCGGATGTTCGATCCTTTACCATCTTGCGAAACTTGGTTGGAGAGATGTCGTCTTGTTGGAGCGGTCCGAACTGACCAGTGGATCCACATGGCACGCGGCGGCCAATATCCACGGGTTGCACGATGTGACGAATATCTCGCGACTTCAGCATTATACGATGAACCTTTATAAAGAATTGGAGGCGGAAACCGGGCAAAGCTGCGGAATTTTTCAGCCGGGGTCTTTGTATCTGGCGCAGACCAAAGAGCGTGAGCATCAGCTTCGCCTGCAAGAAGCGAAGGCCCGCCGATACGGGATGAATTTCCACGAGGTCAGCCGTGATGAAGCCGAGCGCTTGCACCCTTTGGTCGACTACGACGGCATCCGATGCATTATGTTTGAGCCCGACGGCGGCAACGTGGATCCATCCGGGGTCACGAACGCTTATGCCATGGGAGCGCGCCAGCGAGGTGCCGAGATCCATCGCTTTACGCCGGTAACGGGGACCGAACCGCAGCCAGATGGCACATGGATCGTGCGGACCGACAAGGGCGATATCCGCACGCCCTGGGTGGTGAATGCGGCCGGTCTTTGGGCGCGGGAAGTGGCTGCGATGGTGGGGCTTGATCTGCCGCTCTTGCCGACCGAGCATCAGTACTTTGTCACCGAGACGATTGCAGAGATTGCGGCGATGGATCGTCGGTTGCCTTCAGTCGCAGACCGCGACGGGGAATACTACCTGCGCCAGGAAGGGCACGGTCTTTTGGTGGGGGCCTATGAAAAGGATGTGCGGTTCTGGGCCGAAGACGGAACGCCGCAGGGTTTCGGGCATGAGTTATTCCCCGACGATCTTGAGCGGATCGAAGACAATATGATGCGCGCCATCGACCGCGTGCCTGCCGTCGGCGAGGCCGGGATCAAACGGGTTATAAACGGACCGATGATCTGGTCGCCGGACAGTTCGGCCTTGTTTGGGCCGGTTCCCGAGATGACCGGTTATTTCTGCTGTTGCGGGATTATTCCAGGGTTTAGCCAGAACGGTGGATTGGGCAAGCTATCGGCGGAATGGATCGTCGAAGGCGAGCCAAGCATGGACATGTTCGGCTGGGACATGGCGCGATACGGGGCCTGGGCGGGCAAAGCGTTCACCAAGGCGCGGGTTGGCGATCAATATGCGAACCGCTTCAAGATCCATTTCCCGAATGAAGAACGCGCGGCCGGGCGTCCGGTGCGCACGCGGCCTGCCTATGGGATGCAAAAGCAAATGGGTGCACATTTCGGGCTGAATTACGGCTGGGAGCATCCTATGTGGTTTGCGGCCGATGGCGAGCCAGATGTCGAAACTCACGGCTTCACGCGTCAGAACTGGTGGGAGCCGGTGGGCCGCGAGGTGCTGATGCTGCGCGAAAACGCAGGCATCCTCGATATCTCAAATTTCGCTAAATACCGTGTGAAGGGAGCGGGCGCCGAGGATTGGCTGAACGCGCTTTTTGCCAACCGGATGCCGCGCGAGATCGGGCGGTCGTGCCTGACCCCGTTGATCGGCAAGCGTGGCGGCATTGCTGGCGATTTCACCGTCACGAGGCTGGAGGAAGATGAATTCTGGGTTGTAGGATCCGGCATGGCGGAGCGGTTTCATTTACGGTTCTTCCGCGCGATCCCTCTGCCCGACGCCACAACCTTTGAAAGTCTGACCGAGGCGGTCGCTGGCTTCAACCTGGCCGGTCCGCGTGCGCGCGATCTCTTGGGTCGTTTGACCAATGAGGATCTGACGAACAAAGGTTTTCCTTTCATGCGCTCGCGGCGGATCAGTGTGGCGGGCGTTGACTGCGTGGCAATCCGAGTTTCGTTCACTGGTGATCTCGGTTGGGAGCTGCATTGCGCGGAAGGTGATCAAGTTGCTCTTTATCGCTCCCTGTTGGAGGCCGGCGCCGAGTTTGGCGCGGGGCCGGTCGGGGGACGTGCTTTGATGTCGATGCGACTTGAAAAGGGATACGGCTCTTGGGGGCGTGACTACAGCCCGGAATACTGGCCGCAGGAAAGTGGACTTGCCGGGTTGATCAAGACGGACAAAGATTTCCTGCACAAAGCGGCTTGGAAAGCGATTGCGGATAAGCCTGCGCGCGAGAAGATGGTCTTGTTGGAGATTGACGCGCGCGAAGCGGATGCCTCAGGCAGCGAGCCAATATTTGCGACCGATGGCACGCCGATCGGACAGGTGACTTCCGGGGCTTATGGATATTACGTCGGCAAGTCGCTTGCGCTGGCCTACCTGAAAGCGGGTAGCGCAGTTTCGGGCGATACCGTTCATGTTGCGATTTTGGGTGAGCCGCATGAGGCGCGCGTTCTGGAGCGACCGCCCTTTGATCCTGACGGGCTTCGGTTGCGCGACAAACAAGGGTAACGCCGGGCTTGCCAAGGGCCGCGTCGCGGGGCAAACCCGTCGCCATGACGAAAGATGTTCTCTGTATCGGATCGGTTCTTTGGGATGTTATCGGACGCGCCAGCGCGGCGATGCGGGTTGGCTCGGACGTGCCGGGGCGGATCACGCGGATCCCTGGCGGGGTCGCGATGAACATTGCGATGACATTGCGTCGGTTTTCCATGCGTCCTGTGCTGTTATCGGCTGTCGGGCGAGACGAGGAAGGCGACGAGTTGATTGCGGCCGCCGATCGTCTGGGAATGGAGACCGGGTTCGTCTATCGCTCGGACGATTTGCCAACCGATATATACATGGCGATTGAGGGGGCAAACGGGCTGGTTGCTGCGATTGCGGATGCGCATTCTTTAGAGGCTGCAGGAGCGAAGATATTGCGGCCTCTGAATGACGGGCGGCTTGGTTCCGAAGTCGCGCCCTTCGCAGGACAGGTCGCGCTGGACGGAAACCTGACCGAAGAATTGCTAACTGAGATTGCGCGTAGCCCCCTGTTTGAAAAGGCCGATTTGCGCGTGGCCCCGGCGTCCCCCGGGAAGGCTGAGCGGTTGATGCCGCTTTTGAATTGCCCGAACGCGACGATTTACGTGAACCTTGAAGAAGCTGGTTTGCTTTGCAACGCAAGCTTCACCACCGCCCCCGAAGCCGCCAGTGCTTTGCTGGAACGCGGAGCTGCTCATATCCTGGTGACAGATGGTGGGCGCGCCGCCGCACATGCCAGTGCCGGAGGCGTTCTGACCGCAACGCCACCGGCGGTTCTGGTGACGCGCGTGACCGGCGCAGGAGATACGTTTATGGCCGCACATATGGCCGCCGAAGCGCGCGGTGACACGCCCGGATCTGCGCTGAATGCAGCTTTACGCACGGCCGCCGCTTATGTTTCAGGAGATGTGCCTTCGTGACTTTACCATTGGATTTCTCAGCCGAAGTCGCGGCTGCGCGCGCTGCAGGTACGGCGATTGTCGCCTTGGAATCGACGATTATCACCCACGGAATGCCCTACCCCCAAAACGTCGAGACAGCGCGTCTTGTGGAAGCAGAAGTCCGCGCCCACGCGGCCACGCCCGCAACGATCGCGGTGTTAAACGGACGGCTGAAGATCGGCCTGTCGGACGCGGAATTGGAAGGCCTGGGACAGGCAACCGGTGTGGCGAAGCTGTCGCGCGCCGATATTGCAGCATGCCTCGCGCGCGGTGGCACAGGAGCCACAACCGTGGCGGCGACGATGATCGCAGCCCATCTGGCCGGGGTTTCGGTCTTTGCGACGGGTGGAATCGGAGGCGTCCATAAAGGCGCGGAAGACAGCTTTGATATCTCGGCGGACTTGGGCGAATTGGCGATTACACCAGTGACGGTGGTGGCCGCGGGGGCTAAAGCAATCTTGGATATACCGAAGACGCTTGAGGTTCTGGAAACTCGAGGCGTGCCGGTGATCGCGTTTGGACAGGATGATTTCCCGGCGTTTTGGTCACGCTCATCCGGGCTTATGGCGCCGCTTCGCATGGATACTGCGGCCGAAATAGCCAGTGCATACCAGATGCGACGCGCGATGGGGCTTTCGGGGGGGCAATTGGTAGCCAATCCGATCCCCATAGAGGCTGAAATAAACGCCATGTCGCTTGCGCCACTTATTGCCAAAGCCACGCAGGAAGCCGAGGAAAAGGGCGTTTCCGGCAAGAGCGTCACGCCGTTTTTGCTGCAACGCCTGTTTGAGCTGACGGATGGAGCATCCCTGACTGCCAACATAGCGCTTGTGCTAAATAATGCTCACCTTGCCAGCGAAATTGCTGTTTGCCTCGCCAAACCGCGCGGAAACGATTGATTTCCATGTCGGCCCATTGCTCCGCTCGTTACACACCCTTAGTTTATGTCCAAACGCCCGGATAACATCTTATGAGCACGCCCTTTGACGACAATTCTGAACCGCCGCGCCCAAAACGTGGGTTGTTCTCGAAGTTTCGCTCGTCCTTTCTGACGGGGCTTGTGGTTGTTGCGCCGATTGCTCTGACGCTGTGGCTGATCTGGACGGTTGCGGGATGGGTTGACGGTTGGGTTTTACCGTTCGTGCCGCTCTGGCTTCGCCCGGATCAATACATTGGCCTGAATATTCGTGGCGTTGGAGTCATTGTTTTCCTAATTTTCACAGTGCTTGTGGGATGGATTGCCAAGGGCCTGATCGGACGGTCTTTGCTGAACTGGGCCGAGCGGATGGTGCAGGGATTGCCTGTAGTAAGATCGATCTATAACAGTCTGAAACAAATCGCGGAAACCGTATTCGCGCAATCCGATACAAGTTTCGATAAGGCGTGTTTAGTGGAATATCCGCGCAAGGGTATCTGGGCGATTGCGTTCATTGCTACTTCGGCCAAGGGCGAGATCGACAAGAAGATCGACGGCGAAAATAGTAAGACAGCAGTATTTTTGCCAACCACCCCGAACCCGACATCCGGCTTTTTGCTGTTCGTGCCGACGCGCGATTTGATTGAGTTGGACATGACGGTTGAAGATGCCGCCAAACTGGTGATCTCGGCGGGTCTTGTTTATCCCAATGGCGTTTCTGAGGCGCCTACTCCCATCGGCGAAGTTCGCCAGCCGCCCGCACGCGTCTCTTGATCTAACCTTTCGCGCTTGTATCCTGAGCGAAAACAAAGGTCGGGGCAGAAACCACATGAAAAGCCGTATTTTGAACGTTAATCCCTTGGTGGCGGTGTTTGATGATGTGTTCGGGCAGGATGTTGCGGATGTGGCTATTGCGGCGGGCGAAGGCCGTCTGACGCAGCCGACCTACGGCACCGACGAGGGCCGTATCATTGGTGAGAAACGCACGCATCAAGCCGCGATTGTCGATCAATGGAGCGATCCGCTCCTAACCGATCTGATGACGCGTATTTCGGCGATTGTGCGCCTGCCCCCTGAACACGCAGAGACATCCAAGCTGATCCGTTATGAAGGCGAGCAATTGTTTGACGTGCATTATGATGGTTACGACGAACACGGCGCAACACGCGAAGACTTCAACAAAGGCGGCCAGAGACTGTTCACAACTCTCTGTTATCTCAATGATATTGAGGACGAAGGACAAACGGCATTTCCAAACCTGAAGATTGCAGTACGCCCTAAATTGGGGCGGGTTCTGGTGTTTGCGAATAATCTTCTGGGATCAAACGAGGTGCATCCGGATAGCGCCCACGTCGGGTTTGGCCCAAGTGACGGACTGAAATGGGTTCTGACAGTGTGGTGGCGTGAACACCATTTCCATATTCCGCGCAGCTACCCCCCTGCAGATGGCGAGTTTGTGGTATATTGAACCGCAGCCTCGGGTTCCGGGGCTGCTGTTGCAATAGGAATGTTAGATGAACTACCTTAAACCAGCAGCCGTCGCCGTCGCGACGATATCGATGTCGACTGCCCCGCTTCATGCTGGTGGTGCAGCTGAGCCGTTGATGGAGCCTGAGGTAATCGTCGCAGAAGCCGCCGCCGCGACGTCGGGTGGCTTTGTTGTTCCGTTGATTTTGCTGGTTATTCTTGCCGCAGCGGCAAGTTCGTCCGGGGGCGGCACACCGCGCGAGTGATCGAAGGCCCGCCCTTTATTCGTACATTTCAGCCAGATCGACGCTTGAAGCGACACCGATTTTATCACGGTGTCGGGTCAGGAAATCGTCTGCTGCTGAACGCCCCGCATCGCGCAACTCAAAAATTATGCCGGGTACAGGGATTGTTTTGGACGCCACGCTTAGCTCTGCCATCAACGCGTCATCTGCAATCATATGGACCAGAACCCGCTTCATTGCGCCTTCGCCGACCGAGCCTTTGGTGATCAGGCGTTGCACGAAGTTTATCGCGCGCAGTTCGCGCAAAAGCGAAGAGTTAAAACTGATCTCGTTGATCCGGTTTGCGATATCTCGCGGCTCTTTCGGGATGCCGGGGCGCTCAAGCGGGTTGATATTGACGACAATGATATCGCCGGGAAGGTCTTTTTCGAACAACGGAAAGAGAGCCGGATTGCCGGTGTATCCGCCATCCCAATAGGCGTTTCCGTCTATTTCCACCGCCTGAAACACGGTAGGAAGACAAGATGATGCAAGGATAGCTTTGGTGGTGATCTCTTCGCCGGAGAATATCTTCACTTTGCCGGTTTCGACATTCGTGGCGCAGACGAAAAAGGCCGGACCTTCGTCGGCGCAAATCGCGTCGTATTTGAACCGTGAAGCAATGTCTTCTAGAGGGTTCCGGTAAAACGGGCCGGAAAGGTAGGGCGAAAAGACCCGCGTCGCCGCATCAGCCATATTGAAAGGCATCGAGTATTGAAGGGCTTGGCTGATCGCCCCTGCCGAAGGCCCCATGCCTGCCATCCAACCCGCGAGCCGCATTTCGCCAAGCGAGCCGATACGGCCCCAGAGCCAGTCGAGGTTTTCGCGTGCGCCTTCGCGGCCTCCCGTAAGCATTCCTGCCTTCAACGCCGCCCCCGTTCAGGGCTCCGGCCGAGGTGCAGGACATGCCTGCGATCTCAATCTCGTCGTCTTCCAAAAGACGATCAAGCACGCCCCAGGTAAACGCGCCATGCGCTCCGCCTCCCTGAAGGGCGAGATTGACTTTTTTTGTCAAGGGGCGCGCTTACTGTGAGGTCCAACCGCCGTCGGCGGCGATGGTGGTCCCGGTGATTTGCGAGGCGGCGTCCGAGCACAGGAACGTAACAATCCCGGCAAGCTGTTCCACGGTGACAAATTCTTTCGAGGGCTGTTTGGCAAGGATTACCTTCTCGATCGCCTCATCCTCCGAGATCCCGTATTCCTTCGCCGTTGCGGGAATTTGCTTTTCGACCATCGCCGTCAGAACGTAGCCGGGGCAAATGGCGTTTGCTGTTATAGGTTCTTTCGCGGTCTCGAGGGCGACGACTTTGGTCATGCCTACAACGCCGTGCTTTGCCGTGACGTAGGCAGACTTGAACGGGCTCGCGCGCAGGCCGTGCGCGGAGGCGATGTTGATCACCCGGCCCCAGCCAGCATCGCGCATCACCGAAAGCGCGGCAGCGGTGGTGTGGAAGGCCGACGACATATTGATCGCGATGATTGCATCCCACTTTTCAATCGGGAAATCCTGCACCGGGGCGACGTGCTGGATGCCGGCGTTGTTGATAAGGATATCGCAGGTGCCAGCCTTTTCGATCAGCGCGCGGCAATCGCCGGATTTCGACATGTCGGCTCTTATATAGCGGGCGGTCACGCCAAACTCTGACGCGATGTCTGCTGCAAGTTTGTGGTCGTCTTCACCGTCCGTGTAAGAGTTCAGAACGACGTTCACGCCGATCTTCGCCAATTCCCGGGCCACACCAAGACCGATGCCTGAGTTGGAACCGGTGATAACGGCGGTTTTTCCTTTGAGGGACATGATCATGGCTCCTTTAGTTCGCAAGTGCGGCATTGTTGTTGCGGCGCAGCATAGGGACGTCAGGCGCGAGACACCACTTAGAAATCGCGGTTGGAATAGGCGTCCAAAGCACGAGCGCGACCTGCCTCCAGCGAGACGACTGGTTCAGGGTAGCGGGTTTGAGGCGAAAGACCCCAGCTTTGCGGAATTGCGTCGAAGTATGAGAGCGCGGATTGAGACGGCTCTACTTTGCCCTCGGCGATCCATGCTTTGTCGTACACACGATCTTCATCGAATTTGTCGAGCTGCGTTACCGGATTGAAGATGCGAAAATAGGGCGCCGCGTCCGGGCCGCAACCGGCAGTCCACTGCCAGCCCATTGCGTTTGAGGCCGGATCCCAGTCGGTCAGGCAGTGTTCAAACCAGTGTTGTCCAATTCGCCAATGGGACATGAGGTGTTTGGTCAGGTAACTTGCGACGATCATCCGTGCGCGGTTGTGCATCCGCCCCGTCACATACATTTCGCGCATGGCGGCATCAACAAAGCGGATACCAGTGCGGCCTTGCTTCCAGGCCTTCACGTTCTCGTGGTCCTCGTCTTCATTCCACGGAAATACATCCCAGCCCTCGCGCCAGTTGTCGCGGACAATGTGCGGGGTGTGCCAGATCAGGTGATAGGCAAACTCGCGCCAGACGACTTCTTTGACGAAATGTTCTGCACCGTTTTTGCCCTCGTCCATCGCTCGATGGCCTGCATGCCAAAGGACGCGCGGGCTAATCTCGCCCCATGCGAGGTTCTCGCTAAGGCCGGATGTAGCGTCCTCACCAGGGAAGTCGCGGCGGGCTTTGTAGGCGTCGATCTTTTCATCGGTGAAGAGGTGAAGGCGTGCAAGGGCGACGTCTTCCCCAAGGCTAAGATGTTGGCGCGTGATTGCGGCGCCGCGGTTCATGGCGCCGGCCAAGTTCCATTTGGCAGGCGTTTCTGAGCCGGGCCAACTGGCCGGTGCAGGGATTGCCTTAGGCGATTGAAGGGGTTGGGGGACATGGGTGTCCTTGACGGCGCGCCAGAACGGCGAATAGACCTTGTAGTAGCCGCCAGTTTTGGTTTCGACGCTCCAAGGCTCGAAGAGTAGATGGGCTGAGATGCTTGACGCATCAAACCCGTCTTCGCTGAGGGCGGCTTTCACCTCTTTGTCGCGGGCGATTTGCTCAGGGTCATAGGCCCTGCCCCAGCGGATGTTGGCAGCACCTGTTTCCGCCATAACATCGCGCAAAACGTCGAGGGCCTTACCGCGCCGGAAGATCAGTTTGGAACCGAGGCCTTCCAGCGTCTCGCCGAATGCTTCGGCCCCAAGGCCAAACCGCCAAAGCGGACAGGCACCATAAGTTTCAAAAACCTCGTCGAGAATGAACACCGGAATAACCGGGCGGCCCATGTCGAGGCATGCCTGCAGAACCGGATTGTCGTGCAAGCGCAATTCGCGCCGCACCCACCAGATGACGGGAGATTTGTCTGCCATTTTATCCTCGATCAAATCACAAGACGTGATCTAGCGCCGATATCAGGCGGTTAAGTTCACCGTCGGATGTGTAATGCGTGAACGACAAACGCAACAGGCCATGAGCAGGATCGATACCCATCGCTTTCAGCGGGCGAGGAGAATAAAAATCTCCCCCACCTGCATTAATGTTGTGAGTGGCAAGATCGTTGGCGATGTCCTCACCGGGACGGTTTGCCAGAACGCCGACCGTGGGCGCGCGTTTTGTGGCATCGTTAGGACCAATCAGGCGTAGCGAGTTCTTCGTCGACAAGAAATCGAGCAGTTTTTCGAGGAGCTTGATCTCGCGGGCGCGCATTGCATCGTGAACCGCTGCGGCGCGTGCTGCGGCTTTCACCTGTGGCCCGGCCATTTCGGCGTAAAGCGTGTCGATGTAATCGGCCATACCAGCGCAGGCGGCAACTTGGGCGTGATCGTCGCCCGCCGGTGTGAAGCGTTTGTAAAGCGCGCCACCATTGAAGTCGTGGCCCTGATTGGGGAGCGCTTCGCCCAATGCGCGGCGCACCACCATAATCCCCTGATGGGGCCCATAGGTTTTATAGGCCGAGAACAAATAGATATCAGGGCCAAGCTCGGCGACGTTTGGAAAGCCGTGCGGCGCATAGCTGACGCCATCGACACAAACGGCAACGCCTTCACTTTTCGCCTGACGGGTTATTTCAGCGACATCGTTGATCTCTCCGATGACATTTGAGCAATGCGGGAAGCACAAAAGCCGCGCGCCCTTCAAAAGTGGCGCCAGTCTATCGCGATCCAGATGGCCGGTCTCCGGATCAACCTTCCACTCGCGTACCTCGAAGCCGGCTTGCGCAAGGCGACGCCATGCGCCGGTGTTGGCCTCGTGGTCCTGATTGGTCACGATGATCGCATCGCCGGGTTCCAACCACTCGCGAAAGGCCTGTGCCAAAACATAAACGTTTTGCGTGGTCGATGGGCCAAAACTAAGTTCGTCATCTTCGACACCCAGCATGCCTGCAAGCCGGGTTCGGGCTTCATCCATTTCTTCGCCGCCGACGCGACTTGCGGGAAACGCCCAATAAGGTTGGACCTTTCGCTCGCGGTAAAACCGCTCGAGGCGCTCGGTTACGAAACGACACGGATAAGAGCCGCCTGCGCTTTCAAAGAACGCCTGATCACTCAGCGAGGGCTCTTGAAATGCAGGAAAGTGGGAGCGGACGACATCGATATTCAGATCTTGCACGGTCTTAGCCTTTGAAAACGAAATGCCGAGACACAATGGCTGGGGTGCTTCTTGAACGCAATGGAGCGATCGTATCCCGGCTACGTGACAGCCGCCTGTATCCTTCGAACAGGCCCTGACGGGCCGTGAGGATGTTGACAAAGTGGGGAGCCCGTTAGGGCAATATATTTAGAATCATCCTCAACCGGGCGATTTCAGACCGCTGCAGCCATGAGTTCTCCGGCCGCTTTACCGTTTGCTATCTTGGCCGCTAGGCGTTCCTGAGCCGGCGTCACATAATCATCCATGATCGTGCGGATCGCTTTAATTTCTTTTTCGGTGCCAGATGCAAGCCGCAACGGCTTTTCGCCGTTGATGAGATAGATCAGGCAATGACAGTCCGGCCCATCAACGGATTTGGTCATGCCCACACCAATGATGCGGTCGATCTCGACAGTGGCGAGGATTTCGCCACGTCCGCGCGGATTGCGCGATACAAATCGAATTTCCCGGCGCATGCGGTCGACCTGAACTTCGGGGCGGAACCCGCGCGCTGATATTGAAATAATCAAGCCGCCCGCAACACCCAGAACTGCTGTCAGCATCAACTTCATTGCTATCATGTCACCGCCATAAAGGCTGCCAGGCAAAATCCACTGACCAAACGCACTGAGAAGTAGAACACCGCCAAGAAACATCAGCGCCCATTCTGTCAGGGTTTCGCCTTTATCTTCTTTCATGTCGGCAGGCCGCAGACGGAAACCCCAAGGCATATTAATGAATTCAAGCCCCGGTTTGTCAGGGTCAACATTTCCTGTGCTACGCAATGCCATAAGGTCAAAGTCCCGTTGGTTTTCAAAATCTAATCCCGAACTAACAACCAATAAGGGCAACTTTGGGACGGGGTTGCATCACGAATGTGGACGTGTATAAGCCACTGATCCGCCGCAAGATTATTTGAACGGCGCAGCCTCTCGTGGACGAGAGCGGCGGATGAGCCCTTGTCCTTTGAAGTGCGCCCTGAAAATGATGGAGATCACATGCCGCTGTATGAGCATGTTATGATTGCGCGTCAGGACCTGTCCAACACGCAAGCCGAAGGCCTTATTGAACATTTCAGCACAGTCCTAAGTGACAACGGCGGTAACGTTGTTGAAAATGAGTACTGGGGCGTCAAAACGATGGCCTACAAGATTAACAAAAACCGCAAGGGCCACTATGCCTTCCTCAAGACGGACGCACCTGCGGCCGCCATCCAGGAAATGGAGCGTCTAATGCGTCTGCATGAAGACGTGATGCGTGTTCTGACTATCAAAGTCGACGCCCACGAAGAAGGCCCCTCGGTTCAAATGCGCAAATCCGATGAGCGTGACGCTCGTCGTGAACGCCGTTAAGAAAGGAGCATAAGTCATGGCTGGTAAACCATTTTTTCGCCGTCGTAAGGTCTGCCCTTTCTCGGGCGATAACGCACCTAAGATCGACTATAAGGACTCGAAATTGCTTCAGCGCTATATCTCTGAGCGCGGTAAGATCGTTCCATCCCGTATCACCGCCGTTTCGGCCAAGAAGCAGCGTGAGCTGGCCCGTGCAATAAAACGCGCCCGTTTCCTCGCCCTTCTGCCTTACGCCGTGAAATAAGGAGACCTGAGCAATGCAAGTTATCCTTTTGGAACGCGTGGCCAAGCTGGGTCAGATGGGCGATATCGTAACCGTCAAAGACGGCTTTGCCCGCAACTATCTGCTTCCACAGAAGAAGGCTCTTTGGGCGTCCGCGACCAACATTGGCCAGTTTGAAGCGCAAAAAGCGCAGCTGGAAGCACGAAACCTTGAAAGCAAGGGCGAGTCCGAAGCACTGGCGGCCAAATTGGACGGTCAGCAGTTCATCGTGATCCGGTCGGCTTCTGATGGTGGGTCGCTTTACGGGTCGGTCACGACACGTGACGCTGCCGATGCCGCGACAGCAGACGGGTTCTCGGTTGATCGTAAGCAGGTTATCCTGAATGCACCGATTAAATACCTGGGTGTACACACGGTCACGATTGTTTTGCACCCCGAAGTAAGTGCAATCATTCAGCTGAATGTTGCACGTTCGACCGAAGAAGCCGAGCTTCAGGCATCTGGCATCAGCGTGGCAGATCAAGCCGCGGAAGACGAAGCCGCGGCCGAGCTTGAGATTGCTGAACTCTTCGAGGACATCGGCGCTGCCGAACTTGATGATCTGGAATCGGGCGAAGTCGCCTCGTCCAGCAGGGAGGCGTCTGAAGAGGCTGCAACTGACGGCGCAAGCGATGCATCGGACGCTGACGAAAAGACTTGATCGTATCCGATCAGATATAAAAAAGGCCGCTCAATCGAGCGGCCTTTTTTCTTTATAAGATAAATAGTTGCCGGCCTTAGTCTATCCGTTGTGTTCGCGGATTTTCTCGGCGGCGTCTTTGTCGAATGTCACGCCACTGTTTTCCAGAAGTTGATCCAACTCGCCCGACATCGTCATCTCGGTAATGATGTCGCAGCCGCCGACAAACTCGCCTTTGACATAAAGTTGCGGGACAGTCGGCCAGTCGGAAAAGTCTTTGATGCCCTGACGGATAGCCTCATCGGCCAAGACGTTCACGTCGGCAAAATCAACGCCCATGAAGTTCAGCACCCCCACCACACGGCTGGAAAAGCCACACTGCGGCATGGACTTAGTGCCCTTCATAAAAAGCACAACATCGTTGGCGGTTACCGTATCTTTGATCTGATCCTGAGCGGACATCTGTCTTTCCTATCTCTATTCCGGCGCTTTAGTGGTTAATGCTAACGCGTGAAGGTCACCGTTTGCACCGTCCATTTTGCCTTTTAACGCGGCATAAACCGCGCGTTGCTGCTGAACCCTGTTTTGTCCGCGAAAGCTTTCATCG
>NZ_JBVCWP010000071.1:0-15662 GCF_057460485.1 Boseongicola sp. | reverse complement strand
TCGCGGGCCAGAAGGTCATTTCGCAACCAATCCGCATCGAAGGCCCTATCCGCCAGAAGATGTCCGGCTGTCAGGTCGCGGATCAGTGTGTCGGTCTCGCGTAAGTCGTGGGCTTGCCCTGGCATCAGACAGAATTCAACGAGATTTCCGAGCCCGTCCGTTAGGGCCAGTATCTTCGTCGTTATCCCTCCTCGAGAACGCCCAATGGCCTGGCAAAGAGTCCCCCTTTTGCGCCTTGCCCCGAGCGGTGAACCTTGACGATGGTACCGTCGATCATGGCGTATTCCAGGTCGGCGTCTGAGGTAAGTGCTTTAAACATATGGTAGAAAGCATCCGCTTTGACCCACCTGCGGAACCGCTTGAACACGCTGTTCCATTTGCCGAATTCCTCCGGTCAGCAGCAATGCCTATTCCAATCCCGGCGGCCCCTATGCCATGGGATGCACGCAGGTTCGGCAAGCCGCCCCCGGTGACCGGCTACCGCAGAAGATCAAGATCCTCCATGTCGATGCCCAAAGGTGCGCTGATATCTTCGATTGAGTCATAGAGAAGCTCCAGCGCGTAATGCGGATTGTGGGCGTAACTGCCGGGATCTGCTGTCACCAGCTTCCAGTTATAGGCGACGCGCAGGCTGCGGGGCGTCCATGCACTGTAAGCAACGGCCTGATCCTCGCTTACGTCGATGACACCGTCGCCGTTCGCATCCGAGAAGAAATAGGGATACTGCGTCCCATCGTAGACCATCGGCGCGCCCGCGACGTCGGCGGCGTAGGACTTGACCGTTTCCAGAAGCAATCTGGCATTTGCCTGAATGTCCGACCGGATGCCGACCGAAGTGTTGCCGCTGCCATCATAGCTTTGCCGCGAAATGCGGATGTCTTGTGGGCTGTCGGCCTGATGGCAGGTCAGGCAGGGCTCGAACGCGACTTCAAGCGTGTGAGGCTCATGGCACGAATTGCAGGTCGAAACCGGTCGGGCATGGAAAAAGCGACCGGAGTAGTCACGTTCCTCGTAGAGATACCCAGCGCCGCCATACCCGCCAAGCCAGGTTGCCGCCGCCGTGGCATAGTGTGGATTGATGAAACGCAGCTCCGGGTTCGTAGCATCGTCGTCCTGCCCCGCAATCGCCTCGCGGACATTGACGCCAGCCGTTCGGCCCTGATGGCAGGTCATGCAGGAGGCCTCAACCCCCTGAACTGGATGCATCAGGCCACTGGGAAACCTCACCGCCGTGATCTCGGCCAGACCCGCATTGTGGCAGGTTCCGCAATCGACCACGCCACCGGTATCAATTGGCCCCTCGACCACGCCCGGCTCGCTGCCATCAAGCCCGTGGAAGGCCCGGAACCCCTCGCCCGAATGGCAGGTGGCGCAGGCGGGGCGGATTTCCTCGTCTTCGTCCCAATGCCGGAACGCCTCGGCCGCCGCATCTGCGTGGGCTGAACGGAACCAGTCGTCGATCGCCTGGCTGTTCTTGACCTCGATATCCGCCGGGGTGAACGGGCCCGATTGCGGCAGCGCAAAGGGAACCTCGACCTCGCGCTCGGCGCTCTCACTCAGCACCACGCGAGCGACGGAGAAAATGAAGATTGTCGTCAGAAGCGCGAGTAGAAAGATAGGTATTCGAGTAGCGTTCATCACAGGTTGCCTCCACTGCACGTCAAAATCTGGCCCTTTCTTACTATCACAAGCATGTTATCATTTCACAGAAAATTCACCATTTCCCTAATTCCTGCGGTCCGCAGGCGGGGTTCGGCGAAGGAGAGACACGATGCTCGATCTTGTATTCGGCGCAGGTCTGACGCTCCCAATTCCGTCGCCACCTGTCGGCATGACCTATCCCGAAGACGTCATCACACAAGAGGCGGCGATCCGCACATCTTCGGGCCTGACCCTGCGTGTGACACCCCTTGTCGAGGAAGGCGCGCTTGTCCGGCAGGGCGCGCCTGTCGCCTGCCTGCGCGATACGCCTGATGTGCAATTCGTAGCCCCGATGCCCGGGCGCGTTGCACGGATTGCCCTTCAGCCGGGGCGCAAGCTCTCCGAAATCGTGTTGTTCCGCGAAACTGGTGGCGACGTGCTGACCCACGACGTCGCAGATGCGACGACCGAACAAGGTCTGCGTCGCCTGATGCAGACCGCCGGATTTTGGCCCCTATTGCGACGGCGGCCGTTCGGCAGAATGCCCGCCGACGCCGAACACCCCGCTGCCATCATCGTCATGGCCACCGACACACGCCCGTTCGCCCCGGATCCCCGCCACGCCCTCAAGGACCGCGAGGCCGCATTCGCGCGGGGTTTACACACCCTGACAATGCTGACCGATGGGCCTGTTCTTGTTTGCCAACAGCCCGGACCGTCGCTGTTCGACCGCGGGCTTGGCGACGGGCGGGTGCGCGCCGTCGATTGCGGGCCCCGCCACCCGCAGGGCTCTGCGGGCATTCGTATCCACGATCTCGCGCCCGCCACGATTGAGACCCCGATCTGGGACCTCCACGCCGAGGATGTCGCCGCACTCGGCGACCTTCTTGAAACCGGCATCCTGCCGATGACCCGCTTGGTGCGCGTGGCCGGGTCGGCGCTGCGCGAGGGCAGATTGATCCACACGCAATCCGGTGCCGACCTGCGCGAGCTGACGCGGCGCATCGTGACGCCCGGTGCGCATGTGCTTACGTCAGGCTCACCGCTGGACGGGCACGAGGCCAACTGGCTTGCCCCACGTCACCGGCAGGTGACGGTTCTGCCCCGGCAGAATCGCGGCAAGTCCCCACATTGGCTCGTCTCGGCATTGACGCGGTCGGGCCTGCCAACGCCAGTCATACCCACGGCGGCCCTGACCCAGGCGTTCGGTGCCGCACTTCCCGCCGCACCTTTTGTGCGCGCGCTCAGCTCGGGCGACGATGAGATGGCGATAAAACTCGGGGTCCTTTCGCTGCTGGAAGAGGATTTGGGGCTCGCCGATTACGTGCTCGGCGGCGAGGCGCAGTTGGCGGAGCTTCTGCGCGGCATGCTCGACCGGATTCGGACGGAGTTCGCGGCATGACCCGAGGTCTGTGGAACCGCGAAACTGTCGCCCTGATGCTGCTAGCCGCCTATGGGCCACTGGCGCTCTTCTGGCTGCTCTACGGCGGCGCGGAGGCCTTCGTGCGCCTTGGACTTGCCTTGCTTGTCCTTGCCGTCTGGCACCTGATCTTCATGCTGGCGCGTGCGCAGCCACCGTCGTTTGCGGCGGTGGCCACGGCGCTGGCCGTCGCGATACTGGCCCCCGAAGGTCTAGGCGTAGTCCGGCTTGCTCTTGGCATCAGCTTCGGAGCAGTGATGGGCGAGCTTGTCTTCGGTGGTTGGGGCCGGAATGTCGTCCACCCCGCAACCGTGGCGCTGTCGTTCCTCGGCTTTGGTTTTCCGGGCTTTGCATGGCCGGTCTTCGACGACCCGGTTGTCTGGGCCGCGATCCCGGCGGCGCTCATCGGGGTTGCAACGGGGGCGATGCCCGCCGCTGTTCTGGTGGCGGCAGTGCTGGTCGGGGCGGCGGGGACCGGCACTGGCGTTCTCCCCGACAGCGTATGGCCTGCGGCGGGACTTGTCC
Source organism: Boseongicola sp. (assembly GCF_057460485.1). NCBI lineage: Bacteria > Pseudomonadati > Pseudomonadota > Alphaproteobacteria > Rhodobacterales > Paracoccaceae > Boseongicola > Boseongicola sp. Next base: position 12,076 of record NZ_JBVCWP010000071.1, on the reverse strand, counting down.
TTGTGCTTCTCGTCGCCGATCCGGTGACAAGTGCAGCGACGACCCTTGGCCGGTGGCTGAATGGTGCACTCTACGCGGGCCTGATAATCCTGTTCGCCACCGGTTGGAGCGGGGCAGCGCCGGTGCAAATTGCGGTCGCGGCGGCCCTTCTGACCTCGCTTGCAACGCCGCTTCTGGATGAAATCGCACTGGCGCTCTGGATTGCCCAACGGAGGAGGCGTCATGGCCGAAACTGACTGGAACCCGTGGCGCCGTTTCTTGGCACTGCCCAACGAAAGTCGGACCAAGACGGTCATCGTGGCGTTCCTCGTCTCCGTCGTCTGCGCCCTGCTGGTCAGCGGCGCAACGGTCCTGTTGCGCCCAATTCAGACGGCCAACCGCGCCGCAGAGGAGCAGGCCCGCATCGCGGACCTCGTCAGCAGCATCCCCGGCATGGCCGCCCTTCTCGAACAGTCCGGGGGCACGCTGTCGACCGTGATCATCGACCTGCAACGCGGCCGTGCAGCGCAAGACGTGACCTCCGGGACCCTGGATACAGCACTTGCCGATCCGGCCAACTGGACCGCGCTGGACGCCGAGGCGGACGTGGCCGGTTTGGGCCAAAGACCGGACTACGTGCAGATTTTCCTGTTGCGGGATGGGGAAGACGTCTCGCTCGCGTTGCTGCCGGTCACAGGACAGGGCTACGGTGGCCGGATCGACGCGATCCTTGCCCTGCAGGGAGACATGAAAACGATCGCCGGGATCACGATCACCGGCCATTCCGAAACCCCCGGCCTTGGCGGTCGGATCGAGGAGCGGGCTTGGCAGGCGAGCTTCCCCGGCACAGAAATTCGTGATGACACCGGCGAGGTCAGGTTCCGCGTCGCCCGTGGCCGTGCGACGAACGCCCATGAGGTCGACGGCATTACCGGGGCCACGCGCACCGGCAACGGGGTCACCCGCATGATGCGCTTCTGGCTTGGTCCGGACGGCTACGGCCCCCTTCTAGATGCCATTGAGCGCGGAGAGTTCTGAGCCATGGCCGAACGGACCGATTTCTGGGCAACGCTGACCGATCCGCTTATCCGGCAAAACCCGGTGACGTTGCAAATCCTCGGCATCTGTTCGGCGCTCGCGGTGACGACAACGCTGGCCACAGCGCTGACCATGTCGATATCGCTGACGATTGTGCTGACGCTGGCTGCGGGCATCATCAGCATGATCCGGCGGCACATCCCCGACACCATCCGGCTGATCGTGCAGATCGTGATCGTCGCCTCTCTGGTCATCGTGATCGATCAGGTCTTGCAAGCCTTCTTTGCCAATATCAGCCGCGCCCTTTCGGTCTATGTCGGGCTGATCACCACGAACTGCCTTGTCCTTGGCCGGACCGAGGCCTTTGCCCGCCATCATGCGCCGCTGCCGGCAATGATCGACGCCTTTGGCAACGGGCTGGGCTATTCGCTGGTCCTGATCGTGATCGGGGCCACGCGGGAGCTTTTTGGTAAGGGGCAGTTGTTTGGCGCTCAAGTCTTGCCGCTCGCCACTGAGGGCGGTTGGTTCACCCCCCTGAGCCTGATGCTGCTCGCGCCGTCAGCCTTTTTCCTTCTCGGGGGCCTTGTCTGGGCCGTCCGCTCGATCAAAGCGGAACAGATCGAACCGCCCGAGCACACGCCCCCCGTCCGCCCGGAGCCTGCCGAATGAGCGACGCGTGGTCCCTCTTTGTGTTCGCGGCCTTCGTCGACAATATGCCGCTGACCCTTTTTCTGGGGCTTTGTACCTTTCTGGCGCTGTCCCGGCGCACGGAAAGCGCGTTCGGCCTCGGCATCGCCATGACGGGTGTGTTGGGGGTGACGGTGCCGCTCAACCACCTGATCTATCAGGGGCTGCTTGCCCCCGGGGCATGGGCTTGGGCGGGGCTGCCGGAACTTGACCTGTCCTATTTGTCCCTGATCGCCTTCATCGGTGTGATCGCGGCGACCGTGCAACTGCTTGAGATGCTGCTCGATCGCTATTTCCCCGCGATCCACGCGGCCTTTGGTGTCTTCCTGCCGCTTCTGACCGTGCAATGCGCGATCCTTGCCGGAAGCCTCTTTATGGTCGAGCGCAATTATTCGCTCGGACAATCAGCCATCTTCGGGCTTGGCAGCGGCGTGGGGTTTGCGGTGGCCGTGGTTATGCTAAGCGCGATCCGCGCCCGGCTGGCCTATGCGGACCTGCCTGCGGGGCTTCGGGGGTTGGGCATCGCCTTTGTCCTTGCCGGCCTGATGTCTCTTGGCTTTGCCTCGTTTGCACAGATGGCGGCCGCACCATGATCGAAATTATGTTGGGCAGCCTGATCATCGCCGCACTCGTCGTCGGACTTGCCGCGGGTCTTCTGGTCGTGAGTCGCCGACTGGTTACCCAAGGCGGGATCGACGTGACCGTGAACGACGTTTTGCACCTTGCGGCAAAGCGTGGCGACAAGCTTCTGGGGGTGCTCCATGATGCCGGAATACGGATACCGGCGGCCTGTGGAGGGACTGGCACCTGCGGGCTGTGCCGCGTAACGGTCACGGGCACGGGGGCCGGCGAACCAATTGCGACAGAACGCGGCGTGCTTTCGCCGCACGAACGGCGCACGCAAGTCCGCCTTGCCTGCCAGGCGACCCTGCGCGGCGCATGCGCCGTGCACGTGCCTGACGACATCTTGAGCGCCGGGGCGGGCTTTACCTGCACCGTCGCCGCCACCCGAATGCTGGCACCGCTGATCCGCGAGATCGTGCTCGACCTACCCGATGACATCCCGGCGACCTTCCGGGCGGGCGATTTTATGCAGCTTGCAGCACCGCCCTTCAGCCTCGACTTTGCAACGCTGGACGTGCTGCCGGAATTTTGCGAAGCCTGGGACATCGCCGGTTGGCGCAAGCTCAGCCTCGCCTCCGATGCCGAGGTCACGCGCGCCTATTCGCTTGCCAGCCGCCCCGAGGATGTGGGCCAAGCTGTCTTCAACATCCGGCTTGCTGTCCCCCCCGCCGGGCGCGAACGTGACGTGCCGCCGGGGATCGTTTCGTCTTGGCTCTTTGCGTTGCAGCCGGGCGACACGGTCGCCGCCTCTGGCCCCTTCGGCGACTTCCACGTTCAGCCGACCGATCGCGAGATGGTCTATGTCGGCGGCGGCGTCGGCATGGCCCCCCTGCGCGCGATGATCCATCAGGAACTTGGGCGCGGCACGACGCGGCCCATCCGCTACTTCTACGGCGCACGCACGGCGGCCGACCTGTTCTATGCCGCCGAGTTCCAAGCGCTGGCCGCCAAGCACGCCACCTTCACCTGGACCCCTGCCCTGTCCGATCCGGCCCCCGGCGATCGCTGGATCGGCGCGACCGGCTTCATCCACGAGATCCTGCGGCGCGAGATGAACACTCATCCCGCGCCAGAGGATTGCGAATACTATCTGTGCGGTCCGCCGGTTATGATCTCGGCGGTCCTTGGCACCCTGGAAAGGCTTGGCGTAGAGCCAAAGTCGATCTTCTTTGACGATTTCGGAGGCTGAGACATGACTGAACGCGCCTATTTCCCCTCACGTCGCCATGCTCTGGGCCTGATCGGGGCAACGCTGCTGTGTCCCCGAACCGGGTGGGCGCAAGGCCTCGATGGCATTTCGGGGGCGGCCTTCGGCACCGGCTGGCGGCTGGTCGGTCCGCCGGTCGTGGACCTGATGAACATCCAGCCCGACATCGAGGCGCTATTCGCCACCATCGACCGGCAAATGTCCCCTTGGCGTCCAGACAGCACAGTCAGCCAGTTCAACGCGGCCCCTGCGGGATCACAGGCAGCGGAGGCGGAAATCATTCATGTGGCACATCACGCCCTGACCCTCGCAAACCAAAGCGGCGGCGCCTTTGACCCGACCGTCGGTCCCCTTGTGGCGCAATGGGGGTTCGGACCGATTGAGGGCGGCGCCACGCCAAACTGGCGCGGATTGTCCGCCGGTAACGGTCGCATCGGCAAGACGCAGGGTGACCTGACGTTCGATCTGTGCGGGATCGCAAAGGGCCGGGCACTGGATCTGGCCGTTGACTTGGCCGCTCAGGCAAATCTTGGTAACCTGTTGTTCGACCTCGGTGGCGAACTCAAAGCGCTTGGCCATCACCCATCGGGCCGCGACTGGCAGATCGCCGTGCAGCACCCACTGCCGGACCATGCTCCAACCGCCATGATACGGCTTCCGACAGGGCGGGCCGTGGCAACTTCCGGACAGCGCACCCAAAGCTACGAACTGGGCGGCCGCGTCTACGGCCACATCATCGATCCGGCGGCGCGGAGCCCTGCCGACACCGGGCTTCTAACGGTCACGGTTCTGGCGGACGAGGCCATGATGGCCGACGGTTGGGCCACCGCACTCTTTGCAGCCGGGGCGACGGATGGCCCCGCACAGGCAAGCGACCATGCGATTGACGCGCTCTTTCTGGTCCGGGATGGGGCCTCATTCCGGCAAATCAGAACCGGTGCGATCAAGGGCATTTTGCTATGAAAAAGGACTGCCCATAATGGAAATCCTGCTCGCCATCGCGATATTCGGCCTTGCGGCCGCTGGGCTCGGTCTCGGGCTTGCCCTGGGGCGTGGACCGGCGCAGGCAAGCTGCGGGGCGTCCGCGGGCCTGCCCGACGCTTTGCGGTGCGACAACTGCCCGCTGCGCCGCCGCGCAGCCGCCGCGGAGGCGGATCAATGACCGCCTATCGTGTGGCGTCGATCATGCGCCAGGATATACCGACGCTCACCCCCGAAACGCCGATCCGAAGCGCGGTCGCCCAACTGGTCGAAGCCCGCGCCGCAGCGGCGCCCGTGATCGGCGACGATGGTCGACTGGCCGGAATCCTGACCCAGAAGGACTGTTTCAAACCGGCGGTACACGCAAGTTACTATCAAGAGTGGACCGGCAGCGTCGCCGATCACATGTCGCAAGACGTCATCAGCGTCGATGCCCGCGATGACGTCATTCGCGTGGCAGAAATGTTCGTGTCCTACCCGCACCGTGTCTTTCCGGTCATCGAGGGGGCAAAGGTGGTCGGGCTACTTCACCGCTCGGATGTCCTTGCCCTGCTGGCACGGATCGGGTGACGCTGGCGGGCACCGGATATGGCAATGAGTCACACAGGTCCGTTGTTTTGTGCCAAGACGCGGACGGACCCGCGGCGCCCGAAGGACGATCTGGTTGCTTCACCGATTGAGATGTCGAAAGAACGCCGGGCCAGACGATCCGGTGATTGCTCGAAACGGGTCGAAACCAGCCATTGGTGCAGATGCCGCGAACAACGACAGTTCAGCGAACCGGTTGTTGATGTTCAAATGTTCGCTGCGCTTCACGTGAATGGCCGGTTTCTCTGTCGCGCAGCAGCACCGCGAGCCGCGCACTTGCAGCATCTTTCGCGCTGCGAGGACACGCAGCGAAAAACTAGCACTTCCAGGTAGGGCTCGTTGCGGTCATCTGGCAGTTTTTGTCGGATGATCGGTGTTGCGTGCTGAGCAGAAATTGCTTTGGCCGATTCCATTCATTGTGGCTTCGTGAATCAATAGCGACAGGAGGACTGTCCATGTCGCATCTTTACTGGCTTCACGAAGCAGATTTGAAACGCATTCAACATCTGTTCCCGAAGCCTCGGGGTGTTGCGCGTGTCGATGATCGACGCGTTCTCAGCGGCATCATCCACGTCATTCGGAATGGCCTGCGCTGGCGTGATGCTCCCTCCGATTATGGGTCGCATAAGACGCTATACAACCGGTGGGCCCGTTGGTCTCACATGGGCGTCTTTGCACGCATCCCGACCGAACTGGCCGCTCAAGGGGAGGGAACAGGGACATTGATGATTGATGTGACTCATCTAAAGACCCATCTAACAGTCTCCAGCATGGGGCTCAAAAAAAGGGGCGTGGCCGCCTGATTGGCCGCACCAAGGGTGGACTGAACTCGAAACTCCATGCCGTAACCGATGCGGCGGGTCGTCCAATCCAACTATTCCTCACAGCGGGCAACGTCAGCGATTACCTCGGTGCGCGGGCGCTTTTACCCTCATTGCCTGCTGCGGATTGGATGCGGGCAGATCGGGGTTATGACGCCGACTGGTTCCGCGAAGGATTGAAGGAAAGAAGCATCGAACCCTGCATCGCATCGCGCAGGAACCGCAAAGCCTTCATCCCACATGACATCAAGATTTATCGAAGCCGCCACAAGATTGAGAACATGTTGGGACGGTCGAAGGACTGGCGCAGGCTCGCGACCCGATACGATAGATGCCCCATAATTTTCCTGTCAGCCATCGCCCTCGCGGCAACCGTTTTGTTTTGGTCATGAGGCCAGACCCTAGTCATCGTCTTCATTTATTGTTGCTGGGAGCAGGGGATATGGTGGCCGTGAACATCCTGCGTTTATCAAAGGCTTGCTAGATACACGCGCCCGAAGCCTTGATTCATAAAGTATATACAAACGAACTACAGTAGAGTAACATTATATATTCATAAAGTGAGACACCGAGTTGGCCGAAAAGAAAAAAACGAAGAAAAAGAACCTGAAAGACAGTCAGTTGATTATTAGAATTGCCGAGTCTGACAGGGATCGTTTTGTTTCGCTCTGCAATGCGCTCGACACGAGCGCTGCGCGCGAAATACGGCGCTTTATCCGTGATTTTCTCAAGGAGAACGACGATAGGTCTGACAAGTAAACCCTTTTGAAGGTAGGAGAAGTCCCCGTGGCTAAGAAAAAAGCAAAAGTAAAAGCGCTCAAAAAAGAAGTCAAAGCACGTATGTCCAAAGTAGCGCGACAGCTAGGTAAGTTAAAAGCTGCCAAGAAGGCATTGAAAAAAGCCACCTGATCTAATCAGTGCGCTGTGAGGGGGGGGTGGCCAAACGGCCATCCCTTCTTCGAACCCTGCCATTCTGAGTAGAAGGATAAATGACCAATGACACTTATTACAAACGTCTCAGGCATCGGGCCAGGATTAGCTGCGGCATTGGCCAAGATTGGCATCACCACAGCGGAGCAGTTTGCGGCAGCTTCAGTTGCTCAATTGACGACAATCCCGGGTATTGGCGTGCTTAGGGCCAAAGCTCTTTTAGCGGCGGCAAGCCAGTTCGGTGAGGTCAGCCCTGCGAAAGCCAAACCCACAAAGGCCAGTCCCGCTTCCGAAAAGGTCCAGTTACTTCTTGTGCCAGAAATAGCGGGCGTTTCGGCTGCCGAAAAAGCCGCCACCAAGAAGGCAAAGGCCAAAGCCAAGAAGAAGGCTGCGGCCAAAAAAGCAGCTAAGAATATGAAAACCAAGGAAAAGGCGGCGATCAAGAAGGCGGCCAAGGAAATAAAGGCTATCAAGAAAAGAGCCAAGAAAGCCGTCATGAAAAAGAAGGCCAAGAAGGCTGCGCGTAAAAAGCTGATGGCGAAGGCAGATAAGAAAGCAACCCGCGCCTGAACACGGTGACTGAGACTGCATCGGCGAATTGGGAGCTGGTGATTTTGTCATAGGCAGGCATTGCCATGTGTGGACGTTTGGCTATCGTCCATATGGCGCTGGCGAGAATGCCCGAACGCAAGATCAGATCGCTGCTGGTCGACCACCGTCATCGCGGCGATAATTTTGGCTTACTGGCAGTCAATGAAATACACGGTGGGCGCGGAAACCCAGACGGTACTCAACCGGCTTGACGGGGATGGCATCACGTCGCTCGCTATCCGTGCGGGCTGGCAAAACAACAATGGCGGGGAGGCTTCGGTCAATCATCTCAACTTGACCTATGACTTCTATTGTCCCTTTTGTATCAGAGGCTTGCACCTATTCTCGCGGAGACGGCACCTATTTTGAGGCACGGTGCCAATAACCGGAGCCGATAAGGCCCTCTGAAGAAATGTGCTGGTCTTGTCAGAAGGACTATAAGCTTCAACACTCGGCCAATCACGCGACGTTTTTGCTTTGGCCTCGGCCTATTGGGCATCAAGGATGGCCTGTTACTCCCACGGCATCAGCTCGCCGATGCGGTGGGCGGGATGGTCTTGGATGGGTTCCAGCACCCATGCAAGCCAAGCCTGTGGGTTTACGCACTTGAGCTTGCATGTCTCGATCAGAGTATAGGCGATGGCAACTGGGTGATGGTCATGCCCGCGCTGCCCAGTGGCATGGGCAAGAGCTGCAAATTTGTCATCCCTTTCCCGGCGATTTACCGGCGATACACGCAGCCATCATGACCGAAGTTGACCTGTAGATATGTAAAGGCTTGCGGGACACCTGCTGCGATGAAGGCGTCGGTCATTTTCGATCCAACGAGGATGCAGTTTCCACACTTTGTGACCGCTTGGTTGTCATTTGTGTTGCAAGCAGCAGACTGGTTTCGCTTATCGAAACCCCATCCAGTTTTCGGATTTCGGCCAGCACTTTGTCCAGGTCCTTAAGCGTTTCGGTTCCCAGTTCGACAATCAGGTCCCATTTTCCGTTTGTTGAGTGGATGGCCTGAACCGCAGCAATACCCCCGAGGCTGCGCGAAATCCGGTCCGTGCCCTTGCCTTCGATCCCCAGCATCATCAGCCCGCGCACTGGATGTTCCTGGACGTCGTCGGCAAGGACGACCGTGAACCCAATAATAACGCCTTCCGCCTGAAGCCGTGTCAAACGTGCACGTACGGTGACACGCGAAAGCCCGACGACCAATGCGAGGTCTGAAAGTGAAATGCGCGCGTTACGGCGAAGTTCTGCGACTATCTTAGTATCGGCGATATCCACTTTGTGAATTATCCCTTTCGTTTAGTTAAATTAACCTTCTTTATATCCTATATGGGCACTGTTTTCCATCACCTTTTGGATAGAAAGTCACTTCGGACAGCTTCAAACAATAGGAACGCGAATGGAAAAGCGAAACTGCCTGCTAATCGGTGCGCCGGTAGATACTGGCAAGAAGCGCAAGGGCTGCATGATGGGTCCAGACGCCTACCGCACTGCAGAGCTTGCCGAGACGCTGGAAGCTCTCGGCCATTCGGTATCTGACGTTGGCAATATTGTCCCTGCCACAGGACGCAATGTCAGCTGTGCCAACCCGCTGGTGCATTCGCTGTCCGAAACGGTCGCCTGGGCCGAGGCACTGGCCGCCGCCGGCAAGGACGCCGCTGCCAGAGGGTTTGCGATCTTCATGGGCGGTGATCATTCGCTATCGCTCGGCACCGTCGCCGGCATGGCCGCCTATGCTGCGGATCGGGGTCGCCCGCTGTTCGTTCTTTGGCTGGATGCGCACACTGACCTGCATACTCCGCTGACCACCGATTCAGGTAACCTTCACGGCACCCCTCTCGGCTACGTCGCTGGAGCCGACGGATTTGACGCCTTTCCACCAATGCCAAAGGTCGTCCCAGCAGCGAACATTTGCATGATTGGCCTGCGATCCGTTGATGGTGCTGAAAAAGCCATGCTTAAAGACAGCGCCATGTCGGCGGTGGATATGCGCGCGATCGACGAGCATGGTATCGCCAAACCTCTATCCGATTTTCTGAAGTCTGTCGCCGCTGCCAATGGTCTGTTGCACGTGTCGCTGGACGTCGATTTCCTGGACCCTGCCATTGCGCCCGCGGTTGGCACTACGGTGCCTGGTGGCGCGACCTTCCGCGAGGCGCATCTGGTCATGGAGATGCTTGGCGACAGCGGGCTTGTCACCTCGCTTGACCTTGTGGAACTCAATCCCTTTCTCGACGAGCGTGGCCGCACCGCATCCTTGATGGTCGACCTCACCGCCTCGCTTCTGGGGCGGCGTGTCTTTGACCGTCCAACCCAGTCCTTCTGAGCCATTGGCAGAAACCGGAGACCCAAGATGACCGCCCCGAAACCATCCAAACTGGCTTATGTGCCCTTCGTAAGTGTCGAAAACATGATGAAGCTAGTGCACCACATCGGCGTCGAGCCGATGCTTAGCGAGCTTGCCAACTATATCGAAGAAGACTTTCGCCGGTGGGACCTGTTCGACAAGACACCGCGTGTTGCCTCGCATTCCGAGAAAGGGGTCATCGAACTGATGCCCACCTCGGACGGCGAGTTCTATGGTTTCAAATACGTGAATGGCCACCCGAGCAACACCAAGGAGGGTCTGCAAACCGTCACTGCCTTTGGCCTTCTTGCGGCAGTCGATACTGGCTATCCCGTGCTGCTGAGTGAGATGACGGTACTGACAGCCATGCGCACTGCCGCGACCTCTGCTATGGTCGCGCGTCATCTGGCACCCAAAGGCGCACGCACCATGGCGATGATCGGCAACGGCGCGCAGTCTGAATTTCAGGCGCTGGCGATGAAAGCGATCTGCGGGATCGACCACCTGCGCCTTTACGACACCGACCGTAACGCCACAGAAAAGGCAATGCGCAACCTTGCGGGTTTGGCCCTGACCCTGACCGCCTGCACGTCGCCGGAACAAGCGATAGAGGGGGCAGAGATCATCACCACCTGCACTGCCGATAAGCAATATGCGACGATCCTGACCGACAACATGGTGGGCGCGGGCGTGCACATCAATGCCATCGGTGGCGACTGCCCAGGCAAGACCGAGCTGCATAAAGATATCCTCAGTCGCGCGACCGTTTTTGTCGAATACCCTCCTCAAACCCGGATTGAGGGAGAAATTCAGCAGATGTCGGATGATTTTCCAGTGACCGAGATGTGGCAGGTGATCAATGGCACTGCGCCCGGCCGGGTCAACGACAGGCAGATCACATTGTTTGACGGTGTGGGATTTGCGACCGAGGATTTTTCGGCCCTGCGCTATGTCCGCCACCGGCTCAAAGATACCGGGTTTTACCAGAACCTCGACATGGTCGCTGATCCGGATGACCCGCGCGATCTTTTCGGCATGCTTATGAGGTCGAAAGGTTGACGCAATAAGGGTCTTGTGTGTTCATTTGCCTTCGATTGGATACTTGAAGCAAGTCCCTGGCTTGGAGGATCTGATATGAGCGTTGGATATGGCGCATTTGAATGCGTGGATTTGCGACAGTCGCGGCCACGTCGCATTTGCATTTTCTTAGCCAACGGAGTGTATTTTGCCAATCCTGTGACAAAGTATGCGACACTGGACGCAACTTCTGATGATTTTTTGAGTCGAAGCGCAGTTAAAAGCTGCGCAGAGCCAGAATTCAGAATGCGATCAAAAGGAAGCTTGCCATGATCCTCTATCCAATGATTGAACTATTTGATGGTCGATGTGTTAGCCTGTTTCGTGGCCGCACCGACGAGCCCCACATCTGGCATCTCGATCCTGTAGAAAAGGCGAAAAGTTTTGCTAAATCTGGAGCAGAATGGCTGCAGATAACCGACTTCGATGCCATGTCCGGCGATGAACGTAACACGGATCTTATTCGTGAGATCATCCGGACTGTGGGTATTCCGGTGCAGTTGGGAGGCGGCTTTCGTAGCTTGGAACGCATAGCCGAATGGATTGACCATGGCGCCGGGCGCATCATTGTTGGAACTCTGGCCCTACATCAACCTGCGTTGGTCAAAGAGGCGGCAAAGCTATTCCCCGATCAGATTGTGCTTGCAGTTGATGTCTTTGAAGGCGTGGTGGTCAGCGATGGTTGGCGACAGAAAAGTGCCTTTACGCCCTCGGCATTCCTAAAGGCCTTTGAGAATGATCCTATGGCGGCGATCATCGTAACCGATATCGACGCGAACATCGGCGATGCCGAAGACAGTATTGCCTTGATCACGCAACTGGCCGGCGAAGCCAAAACCCAGGTTATAGCCAGAGGGTTGTCACGGACACTCGATGATCTGTCGCGTCTGAAATACGTTCCTTTCGTATCGGGGGCATTGATTGGACGCGCCTTGTTCGACGGAAGCATCGACTTGGAGGCCGCCCTGGAGGTGGTCAAACCCGAAATTGAGAAACGTGCTCAGTTCATTTGAGGCGATCTTGGCTTTTTGACGACGCACTGTCCGCTCAGGGTTGGGGTATCGTTTGCCCCTCGGCTGGGACAGACCCCTAGTCCCCTGATTCAGCTAATCTGCGGGTATAGATGCGCGAGTTTGATGCGTGCATCGTCGGTTGAGAAACGCCAATTTACCTTTGCGCTGTCGCTGTTGCGATGCTTTGTCC
>NZ_JBVCWP010000070.1:0-15799 GCF_057460485.1 Boseongicola sp. | reverse complement strand
CCGCGTCCCGGAGACGCCTTAAGCAGAACGTCATCGGCCTAACTGCTCGGAATGTCGGGGCAATTGCCGCAGGCTCTCGAAATGGTCGGAAAGGATGGACTGCCTGGCTGGGGTGGTAGGATTCGAACCTACGGTACACGCTACCAAAAAGCGTTGCCTTACCACTTGGCTACACCCCAACAAGCTGGCGTTACTTACTCAGAGACATTGCCCAGTGCAAGGCCCGGATACGGAAAAACCTCAGCCAAGCAAACCTAACCTAACTTGACACCTGCTCGCGCAGCACCGCGGCTGTCAGCGAGACCAGAAGATATATCGCCGACATGATCAGCAAGGTGATCAGCGTGTTCTCGAAAACTCGTGGATATGTTGGCTCGTCAGGCGGGATCGGTGCCACGCCGATCGACAGGAAACGCACCTGACGCATCGCTTCAATCCGCGCGGCTTCCATGGATTGCAGCGATTCCTGCATCATCATTGTGCGCGTCTCAAGATCGACTTCGGCCATACGCAGCCGCGCTGAAATAGACGCCAATGACCCCTGCGACCCAATTTCCGACGTCATCTGAAGCCGAAGGTCCCCGATCAGGTCAGACAAACGTCCGATATCGCCCTCGACTCCGGCCACACGCGCCGCGTTTGGCTCCGCATTATCGAGTAGCTGCTGTAACTGAAGGCGCTTCTCCGCGAACTGAATTTCGAAATTGCTGATCTGGCTCATTAGAGCGGCTGTTTCCGACGCCGGGTCCATAACTCCAAGCTGCTCCTGCAGGGTCAGAACACGCTCCTGCGCGGCCACCATCTTGGCTTCGGCTTCGTCAAAGCTTTCGCGTGACCCACGCATCTGATCTCCGCGCTTGCGGTCGGTCACACTGTCAACGCGCGCCTCGGCGTAGCTGATCAGCGCCTCGGAAAACACGCGGCTCATCTCTGGGCTCAGTGCTGAGACCTCCATCCGTAACACGCCCTCCGACGGGTCGTACCCCACAACTACGTTGTTGCTGTAATGCGAGAACACGTCCTCGTTTGAGGCATCGACCGGCAGTCGCTGGATCACGTCGACAGTCTCGGCACTGAAGTGGCCGCGATAGTCGTGATCTTCGTTCAGTTTACCCATGGCTTCACGCGAGGTCAGGAAGTCCTGAACCATGATCGAGTCCTGGCTGGTCGCCATCGAGGTGCCGCCCAAAAGCCCAGGAGACGGCCCCGCAGCGTCCGCCTGCTGGACAATGAACTCGGACTTTGTCGCGTAGCTTGGCGTGGCCACAAACGCGAAATATATCCCCGCAAGAAACGTCGGCAAAAATACAAAAACCGCCAGGCGCGTCGCAAGGAAGACCAGGTTTCGGCGACGGCGACGCACGATATCGCGCTGGATGCGCTCCAACTCATGCATCTGGAACCCAGCATCCGACGCAGGTGCGCCGGGCAGCTTGGCATCAGCGTCGACCTTTTGGGGTAAGTTTTTGACCATATCATTTGGCTTGGACTTCGGCGCGCCCTGCGGGTTGGCCGTGGGTTTTGACCGTGCACGGGGCGCCTCACCGGTTGGGGTCTGCGCACTTGGGGTGCGCTTCGAATTGGGTTTCGCCGTGACCAGTTCAAGCATATTTGCACGATCAAAAGGATCAATGCCCCGCGCCCGCAAAAGTCGCACTGCGTCAAAATCTGATTTTGGCGAAAGGCCGTTTTTCTGTGCCAGACGCCGCGCCATCCGAAGCTGCCGCCCCGTCAGACCTTCGCGGCGAATTTCCGCAATGCCTTCGTCGCTCGCAACGGTTTCAGACTCGGCCCTTGCAGAACCAGGAAAGGCCTGATCCCCGAAGCCGTCGTCACCCGGCGCAAACGGCATGTCATAGCCCGCTTGCTGTGGCGTTGCACTGGCGTCGCGGCGGATGCGAAATTTAGGCGCTTTGGGCTTCGTAGTCATAGAGCTCTCTTGCCTCTTCCAGCGAGTCAAACATGTGAAGCGAGCCGTTCCTTAGAACCGCCGCCGATTTGCAGAATTTTTCCAGCGTCTCCGCCTGGTGGGACACGATAACGACCGTGGCAGTCTTCAAGCGCTCGCGTAGAATCATTCCAGCCTTGCGATTGAACTCGACGTCCGTGGTGCCGGGCATGCCTTCGTCGATCAGGTAGATGTCGAAATCCAGAGCAAGCAAAAGCGCAAAGCTGAACCGACCGCGCATCCCCGAACTGTAGGTGCCAACCGGCATGTCGAAATATTCTTCCAGCCCACATACCCAGCGGCAGAAGGCCTCGAGGTAGTCGGGATCTTTGCCGTAAAGCCGCGCGATGTAGCGCGCGTTTTCCATAGCGGAAAGCTTACCGATGATGCCTCCCATGAACCCAAGCGGGAACGAAATACGCGAGCGGCGGATGATCTCGCCCTCGTCAGGCTTTTCCAGCCCACACATCATGTTGATCAATGTGGTCTTGCCGGTACCGTTCGGTGCAAGGATGCCAAGAGATGTGCCCAGCTCAATACGAAAGCTCGCCTGGTCAAGAATGACCTTGCGCCGTTCGCCCGTCCAAAAGGACTTGCTGACGTTCCTGAACTCGATCATCCGACGATCCGCCGATGCCCCAATTTACCAACAGTTAACTCTGTTGTCCTGCCAGACCTTTCATGGCCCTTTGGCGACATTATGGCGGAGCTTTCGCCCAAAGGGAATCACCGTTTCGTGTCTTGCTCAGATACGACGGCGGTGGGTGCGCGCAGACACAGTCACCTGCTCCATGGAAGTATAATGAATTCAGAGACTTTCGCGACATGGGCAACATTCGTGGGGCCAAACACCTGGCGTTTTACGGGTGTGATCTCGGTTATGGTGTCGCGTCGAAATCAGGACCCTGGGCGATTTTCAGCCGAAATCGCCCAAGCCTCATCGCGCATTGCCGCCACAACGCTCAATGCGAGACTTTCTGCACCCGTGTCACGATCCCGGCGATAACCGCAACAATCGCAGCACCGAAACTGAATAAAGCCCCCATCTTGGCAGCATCCTGCACATCTCCCGGCGGGAGCGCGACCGTCGCGATAAAGAGTGACACCGTGAAGCCAACTGACGCGGCGCAGCCGATCACAAACAGATCAATCGTCCGCATTCCTTGCGGCAGCCCAAGCTTCATCGGATGCGCCGCGATATAGCCAAACAGAAAGATGCCCAAAGGCTTCCCGATCATTAGGCCTGCCAGGACCAGCCAAGTTGGCTCCGAGATCGAGGAGAATTCGACGCCGGCATTCACCAGACCAAAGAAGAACAACAAAATCTCGACCGGATACTTCAGGATATGCTCGCAGTGGTTCAATAGATCGGTCAGATAACGCTCGGCCTCGCTGAAGAGGCCGAAAGCACGATCCGCGTGGGGCAATGTCGGCACAATCGGTAAAAGGCCCAGCGCGGGTTGCAGACCACTTTCCTGAAAGCCATACCAACTCAGGCAACCGGCAATCAGATACGGCCAGAAGCTCAGTTTCTCGCGCACCCATGTCGATTTTTTGCGGAGCTGGTCGCCGTGGTCCATCTTCCGTGGCAACCGGTTAAAGAGACCGTAAACGCCGATCGCCGCAGCAAGAGACAGCAAAAGCCACGCAGGGACGAGCGTTTCAAGCGGATAAAAGACCGCCAGAATAATCAAGCCAGCCGCGTCATCGGCAATGGCCAGCAACAACAAGAACCGCACCGCAGGATGGCCCGCACCAAAGACAATCCGTCCGACTAGGTAGCTGAACGCGATGTCCGTTGCGGTCGGAATTGCCCAGCCGTTGGCAACCGCGTCATAAACGTCAGACCCAAGAAATGCGGCCAGTCCAAGAAAGACGGTGATGGGACCAACCATCCCGCCAACCGTCGCAATCAAAGGCGTCGCAACCTTTTTGCCGCGAAGTGAGCCGTTTTTCAGGATCACCGCTTCCCAGACTTCCTTGGCGGCAATGGCAAAGAAGAACGCCATCAACACGTCATTCACAAGATAATGAAGCGTCAGAGACCGGTATTCGACACGCCCCGCTTCATCAATATGGGGATGACCGATGAAAAAATCGTGGGCAAACTCAAAGTCGACGAAGTGGGAATAACTTGATGCATCTGTATTCGCCCAGACCAGCGCGATGAGCGCGCCTAAAATCAGCATCAGCGAATAGTCGGTAACAAAGCTCCAGACGCGATACATCCGGGGGCCCCCCGTTCTTTTTCAACATGATAGACCATGCCAAAAACGATAGGGCAATAGGAGTGCTACATCACATCACACTTGCGCTCCACACCAAACCGGCAAGAACCGAGCCGACAAGAGCGATCGCAAGATAGGCCATAAATACCCGCGGCTTAACCAAGGCCCAGACGGCGACGGCGGCCGGAATACAACTGACACCTCCTGCCAAAACGAACGACATGGCTGCGCCAGGCGCCATTCCTTGTGCCAACAGCGCATCGACCAGCGGCACAGCCGCATAGCCGTTTAGATAGGCAGGCGCGCCCACCAATGCGCCCATGACGACGGGCCAGACCCCCTGTCCACCTAAGAATCCGGCGATCCATTCAGACGGGATATAGCGCAGCATCAGAGCCTCAAGCATGTAAGCCAAAAGCAACCATTTTCCGAGGAAAAGCGCGTTCTCGACAACAGTATCGCGGAACACTGCCCTACGGTCGGCCTCGCCCCAGAACCGCCACTCAACCGCGCCACTGAAGGGGGACGGCCCACATCCGCAGCACCCGGACTGCTGCTTTGGACGCAGCGGATCGGCAAAGACGGGTGATTGCGCAAACAGATACACCGTGGCGCCGCCTAAAAGGCCCAACCCGACGGCAGACACGGTTTTAGCAACTGCAAACGGCATGCCCAAGGTTCCGGCCGTTATGAAAAACATCGCCGGGTCCATCAACGGTGACGATAACCAAAACGCCATCACCGCCGACAACGGCGCGCCGACCGCAAGCAAGGCGGCAATGAACGGAATGACTTCGCAGGAGCAAAACGGTGACAGTCCACCAAGCAAAGCCGCCATAACGATCATGCGGCGCTCGCGACCCTCAAAGGCCTTCGCAAGCAATGCTTCCGCGCCGCTCGCCTTAAGATATCCGATTGCCAGAACCGCAAATCCAATGAATATTCCGGTCTGCCCCATCGCCTCAAGGGCGAAGCGAAACGTCTCGATTGCCTGGACCGGATCAAACACGGCGATGACAAAGGGAAGCGCCAGAACAAAGCACCAGACGCGGTCAATTTTCCAGCGGGGTGCGGGGGTTTGCGTGGTTTCAGCCATGGTTTGCCTCATGCGTGTCGTGTGGCTGAGGGCTATCTGCGCAACATTCTTTCAAAAGAAACGCGGCAATATCCTGCATCCGCGCGAAATCGACGCCGATACAAATAATCTGCCGGCCCCGCCGCTTTTGATCCACAAGGCCGGCCGCTGCCAGGATTTTCATATGATGCGTCAGCGTCGACCCCGTGACGCCGGACCGTGCCCCAAGCTCGCCGATTGTTAGCCCTTCCGGGCCCGCGCGCACCAAAACGCGCAACACGTGCAATCGCTGCTCGGATCCAAGGGCGGCAAATGTCGACGCTGCCCGCGTGACATCAAGGGATGCGGTATTTTCATGTTTCATATTTCTATATTTCTAGAATTAACGAAATAAAGTCAAGTGCCAATGGACGTCCATCGTCGACAGCGCTAGGTCGTCCCTCATGAGCGCCGCATTCACTTCTCTTAAAGACGACCTATCGGGCTGCGCCATTTGCGCCGACAGATTTGCCGCGACCGCCACGCACCATACGCCACGCCCTATTGTGTGGTTTGAGAAAAGCGCGCGCATTCTGATCGCCGGCCAGGCCCCCGGCACAAAGGTTCACGAGGCAGGTATTCCGTTTCAGGACCGATCGGGTGATCGACTGCGCGACTGGCTCGCCATTGACGCCGAAGCGTTTTACGACAGGTCGCGTATTGCGATTGTCCCGATGGCTTTTTGCTTTCCGGGCTATTCAACGACGGGATCAGACCTTCCCCCACCTGCGATCTGCGCAAAAACTTGGCGCTCGCAGATCATGGATCACCTTACCGATCTGCGCCTGACGCTCCTGATCGGCGGGTATGCGCAAAAATGGCACCTTGGCGCGGATAAGGCTTCAAATGTCACCGGGACTGTCCAGAATTGGCAAGATCACTTGCCGAGTGCCATCCCACTCCCTCACCCAAGCTGGCGCAACACCGCTTGGCTAAAGGCCAATCCCTGGTTTGAGACCGATCTTCTCCCTGTCCTTCGTTCTCGCGTTCAAAAGGCCCTGTTATGACCCACACCGCACTCGACACAGCCCACATCGCGATGGAGGCCAGCCCGGATGACGACACCGCGCGCCTTGCGTTCTACGAACGCCTTGCCGACAGCGAGTTGTTCATTCTGTTAGAGAAGGAAGCCGAGGGCGACCAGATCGAGCCGCGCTTGTTTGAAACAGAAGACGTCCGGCTCGTGCTTGTGTTTGACCGGGAATATCGCCTAACCGATTTCGCCGAGGGGCCCGCACCCTATGCCGCGCTTTCGGGGCGCAGCCTGACGGATATGCTTAACGGACAGGACATCGGGCTTGGCGTTAACCTTGGGGTGGCGCCTTCGTCGATCATCATTCCGGCTGCTGCCGTGTCGTGGCTGCATCAGACGCTTGGCGACAGCCCCGAAGAAGTCGCCGAGACGCCGGAAGAAATCGGCGCACCGGTTGGATTGCCGGAACGTCTGATCACCGGCCTTGATACGAAACTGGCGCAGGCCGCAGGCCTTGCCCGGTTCGCGTACCTGACGACCGTGACCTACAAAAGTGGTCAGCGCAGCCACATGCTTGCTTTCATCGACACGCTTGCGGGCGCAGAGGCGACCCTTGCCGGCGCCGCCCGCGAAGCGCTTGTATTTTCCGGGCTGGATGCGGGCGAAATTGACGTAGCTTTCTTTACCGCCAGCGACCCAATGGCGGCAAAGCTTGCAAAGGCTGGTCTGCGATTTGATTTGCCCGAGGCCGTACAGGCGAGAGCGCCCGGCGCACCCGGCATGGACCCCAACACGCCACCCCGCCTTAAATAAAGCAGCTTAGTATCCGGCGCCGCGATCCACGACATGCAACATCGGCAAGCCCGCCTCTGAACGACCGATATTGTCCGCCACAAGCCGGGCCGCGCTGGCCGGTCGCGTGTCGGAGGCAATATGCGGCGTCACGGTGACCTGTGGATGCGCCCAAAAGGGATGATCCTTGGGCAAAGGCTCGATACGGAAAACATCAAGCGTTGCGTGGGCGACCTGACCACGGCCCAACGCCGCCAAAAGCGCATCATCGTCAATCAACGGGCCACGGCCTGGATTGATAATACAGGCCCCGGCTGGCAACAGCGCCAATCGCTTGGCATCCAAAACATTGTCCGTTTCCGGCGTTTGCGGCAGCAGAAGAACCACAATCTCACCCGCCCGCAGCGCTTCATCGAGACCCTCTTGCCCGGCCAGACAGCGCACGCCCGCTAGGTCTTTTTGGCGTCTGCTCCAGCCTGTGACTTTGAAATTGAGCGCCGCCAAAGCCTCGGCAACCGCCGCACCCAATGCGCCCAATCCAAGGATTGTGACCGACCTGTCGCGTGCAAGGGGCGGCACGTGAACCGCCCAGTTCGTATCGCTTCGACAGATATCAAGGTCCATACCCAGATGATGGCGCAGCACATGCCCCACGCAATATTCGACCATCCCCTCGCGCAGCCCGAAATCCACCATCCGCGCAAGAGGTGCGTGGAGAGTTTCGTTGCCAACGATCTTTTCCACCCCAGCCCAGAGGCTTTGAACGCCCTTAAGCCGCCTGTAGGGGGTGAAATCCTTCAGCCATCCTGTCGGCGCGTAAACGATGTAGTCGACTTCAAGCGGGTCGGCTTCGCCTACCAGATTGACCTCTAATTCGGCCGCCGCAAATGCATCGCGCAATGCCTGCGAAAATTCATCCCAGTCCCGGTCGGGTGCTGCAAAGAGGACGGTGATCATCGGCTTCGCGGCCTATGAATATGCGCAGACTGAACAAGCCCGAATGCCCCCATCAAAACCAGCATGGCGGAGCCTCCAAAACTTACCAGGGGCAGGGGAACGCCGACGACGGGTACAAGCCCCATGACCATCGACATATTGACTGCGAAAAACAGGAACAACGTTGCCGCCACGCCCAGCGTCAAAAGTGCTCCGAACCGGTCGGAATTTTGGATCGCGGACGCGACGCAAAACAGGATGATCAACCCGTAGAGGACAAGAAGGGAGAACCCGCCGATAAATCCAAATTCTTCGGCAAGCGTCGTGAAGATAAAATCGGTGTGCTTTTCGGGAAGAAAGTTTAGCCGCGACTGCGTGCCTTGCATAAAGCCTTTGCCAGCCCAACCACCGGACCCAAGCGCAATCTTCGACTGGGTGATGTGATAGCCTGCCCCCAAAGGGTCCATCGACGGGTCAAGAAAAGTGTCAATGCGGCGGAACTGGTAGTCCTTCAATAGCTGCCAATCCGTGCCGCGTGACGAGAAAATGGCGGCCACCAGGCCCACTCCAGCCGCAATGACGGCGATGAAATACCACCACGACACACCGGCGCAGAACATCACAATACCGCCGCCTGCGACCAAGAGGATGGCCGTGCCAAGGTCCGGCTGTTTCAAAACCAAAGCCGTTGGCATCAAGATCAGGCCAACCGGCGCCAGAACCCAAAACGGGCGCGAGACCTTCGACATCGGCAACCAGTCGTAATAGGCGGCCAAGATCATCACGAGGGCGATTTTCATCACTTCAGAGGGCTGCAAACGCATAAAGCCAAGGTCGATCCAGCGTTGGGCACCCATGCCGACCGTTCCGAAGAATTCGACAAGCAAAAGCAAACCAAGCGCCCCAAGATAGGCAAGCCCGGACATATTGCGCCAGAACCAAATCGGCACCATACCGACCGTCAACATCACGATAAATCCAAGCGCGAAGCGCTTCATCTGCGGCTCGGCCCAACGGCCAGTTTCACCGCCCGCCACCGACGTCAGCATCAAGAAACCCACGCATGCCACCGCCGTCAGCAGCAAAGCAATAGCCCAGTTCGCATGCAGTATCTTGCGCGCCCCTGAGGGGACTGTCTGGACCTTATACTCAAGATAACTCATGCGCGGCTCGGTGCTTTCGGAGGCTCTTGGCGTGGACGGAGCGGAAGCTCCGACAACATCGTTTTGATCCTCTCACGCTGATCGCTTGGGTAGGCTTCAAGCGGCGGAACATCGCCATACAGCGCATAGAGCAATATATCGCGCGCTGGCGGGGCAGCTGCGCTAGAGCCACCTCCACCATGTTCGACAATCAGCGAAATCGCATACTTCGGCTTATCAAAAGGCGCATAGGCGACAAACACCCCGTGGTCGCGGCGCTCCCATGGGAGTTGATCGTTGCGCACAACTCCGCGCGCGCGTTCCGCCGCTGAGATGTTGCGCACCTGGCTTGTGCCGGTTTTGGCCGCCATCTCGAAGCCCTCGGTCACGATACGTGAGCGGCGCGCGGTGCCGCGACGGCCGTTCGAAACGTTGTACATCGCCTGCTGGATAATCCGCAGATGCCCGGAATTGACGCTCAGCGGTGCGGGAGCTTCAATCGGTTTGTCGACCCCATTGATCGACTTCACCAGCCCGGGCATCACCGCTTTCCCGCTCGCGATCCGCGCGGTCATCACCGCAAGCTGAAGCGGCGAGGTCAGCACATCGCCCTGCCCGATCGCTGTATTCAGCGTTTCGCCAGGGAACCACTGCTCTCCCCGGACCTGAGCTTTCCATTTGGTCGACGGTACGATGCCTTCTCGCACAGCCGATAAGGGCAAATCAAAGCGCTCACCCAAGCCAAACTCGTGGCAAAGAGCTGCCAGATTATCGATCCCGGTGCGTTGGGCTGCTTCATAGAAATAGACGTCGCACGACTGCGTAATCGCCGTATCAAGATCGACCCGACCGTGCCCACCGCGCTTCCAGCAGTGGAACCGGCGGCCGCCGAACGCCATGTACCCGGGACACCAGACGGTCTCCTTGGGGCCAATGACGTTGTGACGAAGGGCGGCAAGCCCAGTCATCATTTTGAACGTAGACCCCGGAGGATAAAGCCCCTGAACCGCCTTATTGAACAGCGGGCGATACTTGTTTTCGGTTAACAAGCTGTAATTTTTTGTCGAAATCCCGCGCACAAAAAGATCAGGATCAAAAGATGGCGAGGATGCCATAGCGACCAGATCGCCGGTCTCGATATCTATCACGACGGCACCAGCGCTTTCAGTCGCAAGCCTTGCCTGCGCAAAATTCTGCAGCCCGTGATCAATTGTCAGCTGCAGGTCGGTGCCGGGTGTATACTCTTCGCGGCCCAGTTCACGCATGACGCGCCCGGCGGCATTCACTTCGATGCGCTTGGTGCCGGCCCGACCGCGCAATTCGGCCTCAAGCTTTGTCTCGACGCCGATTTTTCCAATCTGGAATTTCGGTATCTGCAAAAGAGGATCAGGGCTTTGAAGCTTAGACAGATCATAGTCACTGACCGGTCCGACATAGCCAACGATGTGGGCAAAATCCGCGCCAAGCGGATACTCTCGTGACAGCCCGACGTCCGGCGTGACACCCGGAAGCGCGGGCGCATTGACCGCGACTTCGGCGACATCTTCCCAAGACAACCGATCCGCAATCGTCACTGGAACAAATGGACTGCGTCGGTACATCTCGCGCAGCGATTTCTCCAGCTCATCTTCGTCCAAAGTCACGAGTTGGCGCAACTTCGCGATGGTCTCGTCTACATTCGGGACGTCTTCGCGCACAATAACGATGCGGTAGTTCTGCGTGTTGGTGGCGATCGGCACGCCGTTGCGATCATATATGATCCCGCGCGACGGCGGGATAAGGCGCATGTTCACCCGATTCTCTTCCGCGAGAAGGCGGTAGTTATCGGCCTCTTCGACCTGCATCTGACGCATCCGTAGGCCGAGAACAGACATGAACCCCAGCTGAAGCCCGGCCAAAACAAGACCGCGACGGGTCACCCGGCCCGCGCTTTCCTCAGTTTCTTTCGATGACTTTTTCATTGCCTGTGCCCCAAACGGTCAACTTCGCCCGGTGCAATCTTTCTAATCCCTATGGCGCGGGCTGCAAGAACGACAACGATCGGATAAACAAGAAGTGTGGTAATGAGGCGTATCAACGTCAGACCAAGGCCCGGCTGATCGACAACAAAAACCGCGAGGACCAAGGTATTTGCAAGGAACATAGCGGTAATAATGGCCGAAACAGTCAGCCATTCCGTTAAAAATCCGCTGTCACGCAGCATAAAAGACCGGCGCCGCAATGCCTCAAGTCCGATCACCGCCAAAGCGGTCCAAAGCCCAGGCGGGCGCATGAAAAGCATGTCAGCTATCAAAAAAACCGCCGCCACCATCGCCACCGGCAGATAGTCGGGCCGCCGGACGATCCATGCACAGGCCATAAGCACAAGAATATCCGGCCCCGGGAAGCGACCGGGACCAGGGTGAAGCGGCAGCAGTTTTGCAAATACAACAAGTGCGGCAAGGGCGAGAAACACACCCCGATACGTCCAGCGACCGGCATGGGTGATTTCAGCCATCACTCAAGTCCTCGCTGGCAGGCATCATGGCCGCAGCTTCTGGTAAAAGCGGACCGATCAACGCGGCGTCTCCCCCAATGACTTCGGCTGGACGGCTGCGCAGGACCCGTAAAAATTCCAACCGCTCGTAATCGGCCGAAAGACGCAGACGCAATCGACCGTCACGCGATAAGACGACGCTCCCAACCAAAAGCCCGGACGGGAATACGCCGCCGTCACCAGATGACACAACCCGGTCACCCGGGCGGACCTCTTCAGGTTCTTCGATGAATTCAAGCACGGGCAGGGTCGAATTGTCGCCCGACAGCATCCCTTGCTGGCCGGAAGGTTGGATCGTAACCGGCACGCGGCTTGCGCTGTCGGTCAAAAGCAACACGCGGCTGGATCGTTGCCCAACGCCGGAAATCCGCCCGACAAGCCCTAACCCGTCCGTTACCGCCCAGCCGTCCTTGATCCCGTCTCGTCCCGCGCCGACGTTCAGCAAAATTGATTGGCGGAACGGCGAGCCACTGTCGGCAAGCACCTGTCCGGTGACCACGGTCAGCGCCGGATCAAGTCGCACTTTGTTCAGATCAAGAAGCTTGGCATTCTCTTGTTCAAGCTGAAGAGCGGCTTCTTTCCAGGCCTTCATCTGCTGTAATTCGCGACGCAAATCTTGGTTTTGCTGCTGTAGTCGCGCGTAGGACTGCACGCCCTCGACCAGTTCGACGGTCTTGGTGACCGGCACAAAAGCCCAATCCATTTGAGGAACCACGGCATCAACCAAAGCGGCGCGAAAGCGCTCGGCGCGCGGGCTGTCGATCCGCCACAAAACGAAGACAGCGAATAGAATCAGCACCAGCCCACCGACGAAAAACCGTCGAAGGGGGCGTGCAAATTCCTCAGATGAACCGCTTTGGCGTGCCACGTCGTTTCCTGGTCCGTCCCCCGGGGTGCGAGACTACCACGATCTGTGGAAAACTCGGAACCCCGAGTATGTTAACTGTCGTAATCAATCACGTGCCGCAGTTGTTTTTCGTACTCGAGCGCCTTGCCGGTGCCCAATGCCACGCAATTTAGAGACTCGTCAGCCACGCTGACCGCAAGTCCTGTCTGTTCGCGCAATGCCAAATCAAGCTCACCCAAAAGTGCGCCACCGCCGGTCAGCATAACACCACGATCGACAATATCGGCCGCCAAATCGGGAGGTGTCGCTTCAAGGGCCGTCATAACCGCTTCGCAAATCTGCTGCACAGGTTCGGCCAAAGCTTCGGCCACCTGTGCCTGATTGATCTCGGTTTCTTTTGGCACGCCGTTCAACAAATCACGTCCGCGGATTTGCATCGACTGTCCGCGACCATCGTCGGGCATACGCGCTGTGCCGATAGATGTCTTAATGCGCTCTGCCGTCTGCTCCCCGATCAACAGGTTATGCTGGCGTCGCAGATAGCTGATAATCGCTTCGTCCATCCGGTCGCCACCCACGCGCACAGACCGCGCGTAAACGATATCGCCAAGCGACAGCACGGCCACCTCTGTCGTACCGCCACCAATGTCGACAACCATATTACCCGTCGGATCCGTGATCGGCATGCCGGCACCAATCGCGGCTGCAATCGGTTCAGCAATAAGACCCGCGCGTCGCGCACCAGCCGACAAAACCGACTGGCGGATCGCGCGCTTTTCAACGGGAGTTGCACCGTGTGGAACGCAAACAATCACCTTCGGCTTTGAGAATGTCGTTCGCTTGTGAACTTTGCGGATGAACGCCTTGATCATCGCCTCGGCGACGTCAAAATCGGCGATCACGCCTTCGCGCATTGGCCGGATCGCCTCAATCGAACCGGGCGTGCGACCCAGCATCAATTTGGCATCCGTGCCCACAGCCAGAACTGTCTTCTGGCCGTCCTTTACATGATACGCCACCACCGATGGCTCGTTCAGAATGATACCCCTGCCCTTTACATAGACAAGAGTATTCGCCGTTCCGAGGTCGATCGCCATATCCGTGGAAAACAAACCGCCAAAGGCCATGTTCGGTGCCCCAATCCATTCGTTTGTTGGCCCGCCTGAATGTGCCTGTTGGCGGACTCTTGTGTTATAGGCTCAGCCCCGGCGCTCCGAAAGGGATAGATCGCTCCAACCGGCGCAATTCTGCCGCTGCTGCCTTATTTGATTAACTTCGATTCTATATCAAACCCTAAATATCGGCACCATTGTGACCGAATAGAGAACAATTCGCGACCGCCTTTTCTGCGACGCGGCGTAAGCGCCCCTCTGGGCAAGACATAAAGGACCGGGCATAGGTTCTTTATGGCAGGTTGTGGCACATAGTCGGATCGACAGTGTCGGACGATTCTCACCGGGATCACGGGAATAGCCCTCTGCCTGTTGGCGGGGATTGCCGCCCTGCCCAAGCTTGAGCGGGTGTTTTTGGAGCGCGCGGGCGCTCAAGGCGAAGCAACTTTGCGAATCGCTGTTGAAGGTCTCGATGCGGCGCTTGATCGCTTTCAGCCCTTGCCGAAACTTCTGGCGGAACGTCAAAGCCTGATCAGCCTGCTGAAAGAGCCCACCAATCAGGGCCTCTACCCTTTGTGAACGAGCAACTGCGCCTGACTGCGATGAGCCTTGGGCTCTTCGACGTCTATCTTATGGATATTGGCGGCACCACAATCGCTGCGAGTTCTTATCGCAAAGAGCGCTCATTTGTCGGGCGCAGCTTCGACTATCGTCCCTATTTCGTGCAGGCCGTGGAAGGTGGTCTTGGGCGTTATCTCGCGATGGGCACCACAAGTGGCGAGCGCGGGTATTTCTTCGCCGCCCCGGTCATGGACAACAGGCGTATCCTTGGAGTCATTGCGATCAAGTTCAACGTGAAGCCCTTTGAAGAAGCCTGGAGCGGCGGCGCCAGTGACATTATCGTAACCGACCTTTCCGACATCATCTTTATGTCAAACCGGGAAGACTGGCATTTCAGAACGCTGGCGCCACTTCGGGGCGAAGTCTTCAATTTGATCGCCGAAACACGCCAGTATCCGCTGGACCGCTTGCTTCGGCTTGATGTTGAACGCACGGCGATCAACAGTTCGTTTGAATTGATCTCCATCGACGGCGAAGACTTCGTGCTCAGTGCGCAGGTCCTGCCGGATGTCGGCTGGAAGGCCTTGCACCTGACACCTGCAGGCCCTGCCCGCACACAGGCGGTTTTTGTGTTTTCGCTGGCGGGGCTTTTAATTCTGCTCACCGTTCTTTCCGCCGCAATCGTCTTGCAACGCCGCCACCGGACGCGCGAGCGAATGGAAGAACAGGAGCGCGCAAATGAGGTGCTTGAACAGCGCATGGAGCAACGCACGTCTGACCTCAATACGGCCAACGCCCAGTTGAAGCTTGAAGTGGCCGAGCGCACCGCGACCGAAGAACGCTTTCGGAGTACGCAAAAGGGGCCTATTCAGGCCAGCAAACTTGCGGCTTTGGGTCAGATGTCGGCGGCCCTCAGCCATGAGATCAATCAAACTCTAATGGCTATGAAGGCTTACGCTGAAAACGCGGCGACGTTTCTCGACCGCAATCGTGTGAGTGACGCCCGCGAAAACGTGACGCGGATTTCAAAAATGGCTGACCGTATGGCTGCCTTGTCCGGGCACCTGCGGAACTTTGCGCGCCGCCCTAAAGACACTGTGGGTCTTGTCGATATTTTCCTTGTGCTGGATGACGCAATCGAGCTGATGGGCACCCGGCTGCGCGCGGCACATGCAGTCATCGACTACGTCCCTCCAAACGACCCCATCTGGGTGATCGGCGGACGGCTTCGGCTCCAGCAGGTCTTTGTGAACCTGCTGTCAAATGCCCTTGATGCGATGGATCGTGTGAAGACACCGCACATCGACATCCAGATCGAGGATATTTCACCGGAAAGACTGAGGGTAACGGTCGCCGACCGTGGTCCTGGCATCTCAGACGACATTATCGGCCCACTCTTTGATCCTTTCTTTACGACGAAGGCGCCCGGGCATGGCCTTGGTCTGGGGCTTTCGATCTCGTTCAATATAGTGGAAGATTTCGGAGGCCGGCTTGCCGCGGAGGCGCAGGAAAACGGCGGTGCGACGTGTGTCGTCGAGCTTGATCAAGCCTCGCGCACCTCCGCAGATAAAGGGCTGGCGGCGGACTGAACAGCGCGCGCATCCTTTTTG